>NZ_JACJQU010000030.1 GCF_014696825.1 Anabaena sphaerica FACHB-251
GACAAGCACCAAATCACTGAGGAGCCGTGTGAAGTTAACGTTTCATGCACGGTTTTGTAGCCGAGTCAGGAGGGTGACTTCCTGGCTTAGGCATCCATATATTTTACAATACTGTTGCCTTTCCATTTTCATTTGTGCTTAATCAATTCTGCTGTTGTAATTGCTGCCAAGCTTTGTATATATGTTCTGGTTTAAAGATAGTGCGTTTTATCTCGCCACTAGTAAGTATATCTTGGTTGTGATCAAGAATTATTTGGATATATTTGCCCTGGTCTAGAACACCGATTACTGAAATAGTTTTCTAGCAACACCCCTATTTCAGCCTGAAATTGAGCATTGGAGAGTATTTGATAGCCTTTGCCCAGTTTAGATTAATATTTTTCAGGTATTACCATTAGATCGGGAACTTTCTTTGGTTCTTACCTGTGATGGATATTTAAGCAAATACTAGCTCAATCTGTAGCATGATGATCAAGAAGTATTTATTTGAGATGGTTAGTAACTGATGACATTTGAAAAAGGTTTCATTTATGACTATCAATCGATCAGCATTAATCTCTGTATTGGGTGCCGGCTTGCTTATGTTTGGTGTTCCAGCTGTAACACTCACTCAATCAGCATCGGCACAACAAAAAACAAAGCAAGCTACCTTTGCCAATCTGATTGCAGCTCTCAACAACATCAGCGCAGAGATTCAAAATTTGAGTGTTCTCAATAATCTGACTGTTAGCCAAGTGAGGGTGGTTAATGTTGAGAATCTACTCAATGATAATAATGTAAAAGTCTTCAATGATGCTTTGAATAAAAACAATGTTCAGATCCTCACCTTACGCAATGTTCTCAATAATAACGAAGTGATCCAGAATGTTCTGAACAACAACAATGTTGATATCGGTCAAGTAGTTGCCATTGATGTTCTTAGTGGTGGCGATGTTATTGTCTTCTACAAGTAGTTAGAGCATTTCTAGGTCATAAGCTTCAGATAGCTTAAGTAGTTGTAGCGACCTGCAATAGACCTCTCCGGAAATATGGTAGAGACGTTCCGGCGGAACGTCTCTACAAGGGTTTCAAACCACGCACATTTAATTACCGGAGATGTCTAATAGACATGACCTTTCTAGAGACGTTGCATTCAACATCTCTACAAAGGTCATGTCAGACACATATTTGAATTTGGTCGATGTCTAATGGGAAACTAAGACACCATAAGTAGGTAGGCGTTGAAAATTGTCGTTATGGCAAGGCAAGAGGCAAGAGGGAAGAGACCTTCAGAGATTTTAAATTTTGTTACATACCTTGGTTTTTCCGAGCCGACTTACTTACAAGAATCTGTGTCTAAACCGAAACGTCTGAAAGATAGATTTATTTCCTACCTGTATTCATGCCAAATGCGATAATAATTGCATATTGAAGCTAAAAAAGCATGAAATTTATTGGTATTGATTTGGGCTGGAAATCACAACCGAGTGGTTTATGTTACTTAGAATTAATAGATGGAAAACTGCAACTACTGGATTTAGATCGCCAAGATGCCATTGCAGACATCTTGACTTGGATTGATAACACCATAAAACTAGAAGAATCAGCCATTATTGCTGTAGATGCACCCACCTTGATCCCCAACGCTATTGGCAGTCGTTTACCAGATAAACTTAGTCATAAATACTTTGGTAAATATCATGCTGGATGCTACCCAGCCAACCAAAACCTAGCCTTTGCAGAACGCACTATTAATTTTGGTTTAGAATTAGAATCCCGTGGTTTTGTTCATGCACCCTGCATTGAACCTCAAAAACCAGGTAGATATCAAATCGAAGTCTTTCCCCACCCAGCTATAGTTAACTTATTTCAATTAGAACGCATCCTCAAATATAAAAAAGGAAAAATTAGAGATCGCCGTTTAGAACTAATCAAACTATATAATTACATCATAGATATTCTCCCTTCACTTTCTCCTCCTCTGCGTTCTCTGCGTCTCTGCGGTTCGTTTCCTTCAGAAATACCAAACACAGGTGCAGCACTCAAAGAAATAGAAGATAAACTAGATAGTTTAATTTGCGCTTATGTGGCTGCATATTGGTGGTTTTGGGGAACAGAAAAAAACCTAGTGTTAGGAGATTTGAGTACAGGTTATATTGTTGTACCTCAGAGAATTTGTACCTAAGTTTTCTATAGATTTTTGTGTCTGAATCAGTCAGAAAATATCCAAAATAGATCATGTTATTTCCGTTTACTAATCCATATTCCTAACATAGCGATAAGAGTACATTCAATGGTAGCAACAACACTTAAAAATAAAGAAGCATAAAATGGATTCGCTGAACTATTGAGCGGATACAAAATGTTGATAAGTCTGTAGTATTGCCGCTTCTTCACCATCTACACAACTTAACAGTTGTTGATATGCCTGTAAACGCTTTTCATCCATAAGCTAGGGTTGGGTTAGGGTAGCATTTATGATCATGCTTCAATAGTATTTTCCCCATTTCGGACAATTTTATCCTAAAAATCCTCAAATCTTGAATATCCTGATTCAGCCCAAAAAATCCCCATCCTGTAAATCCTCAAATCTCCTCAAATCCTGGACATCCTGATTCTGACAATTATTTATTCTTCCCAAAAATCAACATTTAACATTGCTTCAATATCACAACTAAACGGCCACGTATCAGGAAACTCAAACTGCGGATAACCATTGCGGACAATTTTCAGAGCATCTGTGTAAGCTTCATCAAACACTTGGCTAAAATAAGGCTTGAGACTAGGTGAATTTTTGAGTAACTTTCTGATTCCAATCCTTTGTTTAATAATTGATTCTACCCACCCACGATAACAATCAGTCATGTTCACATAATTCCGCTTGAGAATATGTTCTAAAAGTTCTACTAACCTATTTTCAAGTTCACGTTTATCTGAGCGCCCCAAGTCCTCTATCTCCTCAATCAAATTCTCAAAATCTAACCCCTCAATATTCCTACTCCGTAACTTATTGACCGTATCCTCAATCCACAGTAAATAGTCTTGTTCATATAAAGATATTGCAATCGGTGTCTGTGTCATTGCTGTACATCCTGTAAATGACCTAATTCCATTTTAAGTGAAATCATTTGCAATGTTTAACTAGACAATCAACCTGTAAACTAGCAACGCTAACACAATTTAAGTTGTTTTAATATTTTGCTTATGCAAAGCATAGCATATAGTGATAAATCAAATCCTAGAAATCCTGATTCAGACAATTAAATCCTGAAAATCCTCAAATCCTGGACATCCTGATTCTGACAAATAAATAACAAAAAGCGTTGCCAACCTCAATCAGCAACGCCTAATATTAAAGATTCAAAAACTATTCAGCCCAAGCAATTAACCGGGGTTCATAAGGAGTAGCAAGGTATTGGTTTTGTGGTAACACACGCAAAGATAAACCTTGCAAACCAGAAGTGGTGTAAGTGATATCTACCGTGTAAATGCTTAAGCCTTGATTATCTTCTCCTTGATAATCCATCTCCACTGGTACAGCGTTGACAATATCGCCATTAGCATCAATGGAACCTTGATATAATTCCACACGCACATCATCATTTGTTAAAGTGGCTAAATCAACCTTAGCTTTCACAGCTACCGTTTGATTAACCTCAATTTCTGATGCTGCGGAGACATCAATATCTTTGATTTTGATGTTAAACCAGTGCTGACCTAATTTTGCTTTCCAAGCTGCTAATTCTTTAGCTGGGGCATAGTTATCAACTGTGAGGGTATGATAGCGATCGCTGGCAGGGAAATAAGCTCTCTGTGCATATTCCCGCACCATCCGCGCTGTATTAAAGAAAGGACAATTCAAGCGAATTGCATCTTTCATTTTCGCTACCCAGGGACGGGGTAAACCATCGCCATCACGGTGATCATAGAATAAAGGTACAACTTCCTTTTCTAACAACTCGTAGAGAGCGTTAGCTTCTATTTCATCCTGATAATTAGGATCTTCGTAATTTTCCCCATGTCCTATCGCCCAACCAGTGCGGACATAATCAGCCTCATCCCACCAGCCATCTAGTACACTTAAATTAGGCAGTCCGTTCATAGCAGCTTTCATGCCGCTAGTACCAGAAGCTTCACGGGGACGACGGGGGGTATTTAACCAGATATCACAACCAGCTACCATCAACCGGGCAATGTGAATATCATAGTTAGGAACAAACACCACCTGTTTTTCTAAATGGTTTTCGCGGATAAAGTGATTGATATCGCGGATGAGTTCTTTACCGGGAATGTCTTTGGGGTGTGCTTTCCCCGCAATCACAAACTGCACCTTGCGATGTTTATTACCTAACAAAATCCGCTTGATTCTTTCCAAATCACGCATCCATAAAGTAGCGCGTTTGTAAGTAGCAAAACGACGAGCAAAACCAATGGTTAAAACATTAGGATCGAGAACTTCCTGGGCTTGGGCAATATCAGAAGCAGAAGCACCGCGATCACGTAAATGCTTGACCAAATGATCCCGCACATACAAAATCATATCCAAACGACAGCGTTCGTGATTACGCCATAACTCCTCATCGGGAATAGAATCCATCCGTTCCCACATAGGGCTATCTGGTGGTGCTGACGACCAGTTTGGACCAAGATAGCGATCATATAACTCCTGAGTTGATTTAGCCACACAACTGCGAGCATGAACACCGTTGGTAATGGCCGCAATTGGCACTTCCTCTACTGGTACTTTTTTCCACAAACCTTGGAACATTTGCCGCGATACAACACCGTGCAGTTGTGCCACACCATTAGAAAATGTTGCCATTTTCAATGCCAACACAGCCATACTAAAAGGACCAGATAAATCCCCAGTATTTTCTCGTCCCAATCCTAAAAATTGTTCCTTTGGTAAACCAAATATATCTGCGTAGTAACCCAGATAATACAAAATCTTATCGGGAGCAAACAAGTCTATCCCTGCTGGTACAGGGGTGTGGGTAGTAAATATATTACTGGAAGACACCACCTGTCGAGCTTGAGCATAACTCAAACCCTCTTCCTGAATCAAAATCCGAATGCGTTCTAAAGCCGAGAAAGCCGCATGGCCTTCATTCATATGGTAAGCTGTCACCTTGTATCCCAAGGCTTTCAACATCTGCACGCCACCGATCCCCAGCATAATTTCCTGGTGGATACGCATATCGATATCACCACCATACAACTGATCGGTGATATCGTGGTCATACGCCTTGTTAGGCTCAATGTTGGTATCCAGCATATACAGTGGCACTGTACCCACTTGTACACGCCACACTCTAGCGTATACCTTGCGTCCTGGATAATCTACCGCAATCCGTAGCTCTGAGCCATCAGGATTACGTTCCAAATGCAAGGGCATATTATAAAAATCGTTGATGGGGTAGCGTTCTTGCTGCCAACCATCAGCATTCAGATACTGGGCAAAATAACCCTGTTGATACAATAAGCCTACACCCACCAGAGGTAATCCCAAATCACTAGCAGATTTGAGGTGATCCCCCGCTAGTACACCCAAACCACCTGAATAGACAGGTAGACAATCTACCAGTCCAAACTCAGCAGAGAAATAAGCGTAGCATTCCTTTGGGTTCTGACTACGCTGTTTGTGATACCAAGTGCGCTCTTGCAAATAATCTTCTAGTTGTCGAGCAGCACGATCCATTTGTGCTAGGAAGCCTTCATCTTCCACAACTTCCAATAGCCGCCCTTGGCTGATAGTACCCAGCATCAACACTGGGTTATGACGGCTAGATTCCCACAAATCTGGATCTAAACGACGAAATAAGTCTTTGCTCTCAACATTCCAATCAAAGTGTAGATTGTATGCTAATTGCCGCAGTGGTTCTAGTCGTTGCGGTAGGGAAGGAGAAACGTTAAATGTGCGAATTGGCTGCATATTGTGAGACAAGTTCAAATTTGGCTATGGTTATTGTTTACTGTTTTTACCTAATCTTGCCAATTCTTTATACTATGTTTGTGAATTTCTGATGACTTTGTTAAGTATTAAGAATAATTTTCTCATATTTTGCTAGAATTTACACCAAAAAACGTTTTTGGTCTATGAGTTTCCGTCATTGAATTTCTTAATTTACATAAGATTTAATTTCTTGTTGTTACTTATGTAACCCTTAGAGTTGAAAAAATTTATAGTTATCACCATGGACAGGGTGCTTAGGACATCAATTGATAATGAAACTCCCATTACAAGAGGGTTTTACTCCTGACTCCTGACTCCTGCTATACCATTAGATTTTAGTCTAAAAATACTAACTACTGTATCAACAAACGGGAATATTTTTAATTATTTCTTAATATTTTCAGTCTTGAAGTATTCTTCCCAAAGCATTGGTGTAATTCCTGTTTTTTTTACATAAACAGCTAAAATTTGTCTAAGTAAACCAATAATCAAGGAATTTTCCCTACAAAATTTTAGCAAAGTGATAACAACCGCGAACGAACAAGTCAGCGATTCCTACGCTTCGCTATCGCACTCAGCTTCGCAAAATTTAATAATCTGCTGAGATATGCTAATCAGATAATCATTTATATACCGACACAAGGCTGATCATGGGTATTGTAAAACTTCGCCCAATCCATAGACAAATATTGCCATCTATTGTCATTCATAACAGTGAAACCAGCTAATAGATGGGGATAGAGCAAACCTCAAGCCAGATAATTATAGCAGAAGGCAAGAGGCAATCTTGCTCTCATGCAAGAGTAAAACCCTTGTTATTCTTTGGTTTCAAGGACTAATCATGTCCTAATTATCCTGCCTACAGCTATGGCTACACAAAGCAAACTATAAAAAATCAAATCCTAGTCCTACAGATTACCATATAATAAAACTGTATCAAAATATGCAATATTGCTACTATTACAGATACAAACCATAGAAAATAAACGGATTTTTTGGGGAAAGTTATCCATAAAAAATAAATTATGCTATGGTGAATAGCAATTGTCGTTAAAAGCTGCTAATGTTAGTGAAGTTGTGATTTTCTTAGCCTATAACTCATTTGTGTGCAGCATGATTAGAGCATCATCCTGTAAAAATTCATTGCCAGACAGCCGTCATAGCAGTCGGGGAAGTGCTTACTTGTTTGCACCGATGGTCAACTTCAATGTCATGGCAGAAGTTGGTGATACTCCACCCTAAATTTTTATACTAAAACACACATAAAAATTCAAAGTAATTCTAGGCAAAAAACCTTGATTACATAGATTTTCAAGTAAATAAATCACACTTTAATGAAAGTTTCGCACAATCGCTCTTAGAGGATGTTTTAAAAGTGGTTGGTGATGTCTCAAAAACCCTCATATCCCCCCTAACCCCCCTTGATAAGGGGGGAATAAAGTTTAAAAGTCCCCCTTTTTAAGGGGGATTTAGGGGTATCTCGATACAACATGAGACTTTACAAACATCCTCTTAGCGTAGCCCTTACAGGAGCCGTAGGTATTTATCGTCAGAGTAGACACAAAAAAGCAATGGAAGAAAAAGATCACAGGGTGTGGTTCAGCATAATTGTGAGCTACTTTTTTGGGCTTTAATACCTCTAACTGAACTGTATTGAGATATCAACTTTCGTGAGAATAAGATTTTTACCTGAAAATCCAGAAGGCAGGAAATGAGGTTTTCTCAGGCTGTAGCTCAATACTGTTCGGTTAAGGATTTTAGTAGGTTGGGTTGTAGCAAGATCCCGTAGGGTACAAAGTGAAACGTTCCATTGCTCCGCGAACGTTTACGTTCCACAACCCAACCTACATAATTTCATTGTTTTGAGCTTAACCGACAAGTATTGGGCTGTAGCTGACTGCGGAATTCTAAATAGTTACTAATTAAACGAATCCTAGTAGAAACACTAGAGAAATCCGGTTTGATTACTGAAAATACCTGTGTAGGCAGGCAAGAGGCAAGAGGCAAGAGGATTGTAGAAAATTAAGGTGTACCGATTTTTGTATGGCTACGCCACGCACGCTATCAAAAATCGAATAGGAGTCCTATAGAAGCGAAAATACGATTTTGAACAAACTTCAAACTTGTCAAACAAAATTTACTGGAGAGATTTGCAGCCATGATTAACCAACAATATTCTGCCAAATTACAGCGATTTCAAGAACTCCTATTAACTACCTTATTAGGTGATATTCCGACAATTTTTTTGGGTCCCCAATTGAGAAGGTTAGGATATCGCCGTCTTTTTGCAGCCCTGGGTGAAAAAGTGTATATTCAGCATGGCGCTGAGTTTCTCTGTACTAACTCTATTGAAATTGGTAATGGGGTACACATCTTTAAAAATGTCCGTTTAGATGCCAAAGGACACCCAAACAATAAAATTTTTCTAGGAAATGGAGTGGCAATTGAGCGCAACGTGGATATAGGCTGCATGGAAAATACTTCCATACACATTGATGAGGATACTTTCATTGCTCCTAATGTCTGTATTGCCGGACCTGGAGACATTAGAATTGGTAAGCAATGTATGATAGCATCCCAATGTGGGATCTATGCCAACAATCATAATTTTGCAGATCCGTTCTTACCTATAAAACAGCAAGGCATTACCTGTAAGGGAATTGTGATTGAGGACGACTGTTGGATAGGAAATGGAGTAACTGTATTAGATGGCGTGACTATTGGTAAGGGTAGTGTCATTGGTGCAGGAGCAGTAGTCAGTAAAGATATTCCTCCCTATTCAGTTTCTGTGGGTATACCTGCACGAGTGATCAAAAGCCGAAATGCCAAAGAACTAGTGCCATCTTCTCAAGCTTGAGGATAAATTGGGGAATAGATGATTGGGGAAGAGGGAAAAATAAAACTGATTATCCAGTCCCCAGTCCCCAGTCCCCAGTCCCCAGTCCCCAGTCCCCAGTCCCCAGTCCCCAGTCCCCAGTCCCTAGTCCCCAATCCCCAGTCCCCAGTCCCCAGTCCCCAGTCCCCAGTCCCTAGTCCCCAATCCCCAGTCCCCAATCCCCAGTCCCCAATCCCCAGTCCCCAGTCCCCAGTCCCTTGAACTCCTTGTTTCTTGAGAGATCTCTCCAAAAAGTGACCAGATGTGGGTAAGATAGAGGAGCTATATTTTCTGCGTAGCAGATTGCTGAGAACTTTTTTGTCTTACCCCTGGGAGATATTTCTATGGTGACTTTAAAAATCGCTGTTTATATTGTTGTTGCTTTCTTCGTCGGAATTTTTGTGTTTGGATTTTTGTCAAATGATCCTGCACGTAACCCCGGCCGTAGGGATTTAGAATAAGAACACAACAAATTTATTGCAACGGCTGGAAGGTGGACGACACTAAACGCCCGAAACCTGGCACAAATCTGGAAAAATAATACAGTGTCCTCCTCTTGGCGGCTTGCTGCAAGTCAGCAGAAGGCGAAAGTCGGAAGGCAAAGTGTAATTAATCCTTCCGGCTTAATATGTGGCTTTCTTTTAGCTCGATTTTCCTGAGATATGCTTCATCCAGTTTTGCCACCTGACTCACCTCCTGTTCAAGAATACATACAACCTGCTAATCCTCTGGCTGCTGCTCCTGTTGTCGAGGATGAAACTGGGATAAAGCAACTGGTAATTCCAGGAAATACCGAGACTGCTCATAGTCTGGCAACTTCCACCAAGGCTAATCAAAATGATTTGGTGGTTGCCAAACCGTTATATTCATATCCTGTTCCAGAAACTTTACCTCCAGAATTTTCCCCCCTCACTGTTTCTAGAAGTGCGGCGCTTTTAGGAAAATCCTTGGCGGTTGGTAATCCCACGCGGGAAAATGCTGATGCTGATGCAGGAAAATCCTTGGCGGCTGGTAATCCCACGCCGGAAAATGTTGATGCTGACAACACATCACTCGCTAAATTTCCACCAATTTCTGGCGAAGTTGCCAATACAGACAACGTATGGTTATCTGATTTACCAGTTGTTATCAAAACGCCAGCCCCAGTAGAACATAAAAATACTGTAAATTTACACAAATCTGGGGAGAAAATTCGTCTTTCTGGAGAGATAGAAACGGCAGAAAATGTTCCAGGTTCTTTGCCAGTCCAAAATATTATTGAGTTCAAGCCACGTAATCCTAATAACCAACCATCAACTTCTACGACTGTAGAATTTCCGCCAAACCCAGAAACTATTTCACCAACAGATCAACCGACTGGGAATACTCAACAAGCAAGGAAACGAATTGTAGAGGTAATAGCTGATCGTCAGGAATATGATGAGCAGAGGCGAATTGTTACGGCAGAAGGTAATGTGGTGGTGCGATTTGATGGAGCCGTGGTAGATGCCGATCGCCTGCAAGTAAATTTGGATAATTTAATTGCTGTGGGGGAAGGTAATGTTGCTCTAACTAGGGGTAATCAGGTATTGCGGGGAGAACGCTTTACTTATAACTTTATCCAGGATAGTGGGGATCTAGAAAATGGCAGGGGCGAAATTTACATCCCCTCAACTCAAACAGATTTCGCTTTCTCACCCTCCCCAACTACAGATATTACAGCAGGTGGTATACCTAGCCGCCCACCCAGTGACCGCATTCGCGCTAATCAACCGATTACTGGTGTGGGTAGTCCCGGAGGTATTGATGTTACCATTGGTGGTCAACCAGACGCGAGAAACATTCCCGCACCAAAAACAGGTGGTGTTGTCAAGCGGTTGCGATTTGAAGCCGAGCGCATTGATTTTTATCCGCGTGGTTGGCAAGCTGAGGATGTGCGGATTACTAATGATCCTTTTTCACCACCAGAATTAGAATTACGGGCTTCTAAAGTGACTCTGACGAGGGAAGCACCTTTGGTAGATCGTATTACTACCCAGCGTCAACGTTTGGTATTTGACCAAAATGTTACTTTACCTATCCCTATTGATAACCAAAAAATTGACCGTCGGGAAAGGCAAGTTAATCCATTTATCGTCTCTCCAGGTTTTGATAATGGGAAACGGGGCGGTTTGTATGTAGAACGCAATTTTACAGCCATAAATAATGATCAGACACGCTGGAGCATTACACCTCAGTTCTTTGTACAAAGGGCTTTTGAAGATAGTAGTAATGTGGCAGATTTATTGGGTGTAAAAACTAAGCTGAATACTGTTTTGGGTCCGAAAACTACAGTTGAAGGCAAGGGAGAATTAACAAGTCTGGATGTCAATAAAGTAGAAAATGAGTTACGGGGGAGTTTACGGTTGCGTCAGGCTTTGGGTGAGGTAAATCCTCATACATTGAATCTGGAATATAGCTATCGCGATCGCCTTTACAATGGTACTCTCGGTTTCCAAACTGTGCAGAGTAGTCTGGGTGGTGTGATCACTTCTCCTATCATTCCCTTGGGGAAAAGCGGTATTAATCTTAGTTATCAAGGAGGCGCTCAGTATATTAATGCTAATACGGATCGCTCAGATTTACTGGAACCACAACGCAAAAATGACCGTATTTCTTTAGGTCGGTTACAAGGTAGCGTGGCTCTTGGCACTGGTTTCTTGCTATGGCAGGGAAAACCATTACCACCGACTGCGACACAAGGATTAAAATATACACCTAATCCGGTAGTACCTTACTTGCAAGCGATCGCTGGTGTGACGGGTACTAGCAGTTATTACACCAGTGGCGATAATCAAAGTACCTTGATTGGTACAATCGGTTTAGTCGGGCAGGTTGGTCATTTTTCTCGACCATTTTTAGATTATACAGCCTTTAATATTAGTTATTCCCAAGGTTTCAACAGCGGATTATCACCTTTTTTGTTTGATCGCTCAGTGGATAACAGAGTCCTCAGTGCTGGTATATCACAGCAAATATATGGACCATTTCGCTTAGGCTTGCAAACATCAGTGAACCTAGATACAGGTCAAGAAAGTAGCACAGATTATATTGTGGAATATAACCGCCGCACTTATGGGATTGTATTGCGTTACAATCCAGTGTTAGAATTAGGTGGCTTCACTATCCGCATTAGTGATTTTAATTGGACAGGTGGTACTGATCCATTTTCTCCAGATGAGATTAAGCCTGTTGTGGGTGGTGTGCGTCAGGATAATTAAGAATTCATAAAACAACACAATCACCCCATCTATCCCAAATTTCTCTTAGAAGGTAAATGTTGTTCGCACAGTACCAACATAAATGGTGTCATTACTATTATCATGTTCCGGGTTTGTAATCACAAAAAACCCCGGAGTTATAGCCAAATCATCCGTGATAGGAAAGTAGTAAAAAGCTTCTAGATGTAAAGATGTATTTTTATCCTCAAAGACTTTACCGAAACTATTATGAGTCACTTTGGGGGGTTGACCGACTACAAAACCGACAAAGCTACCTTCTTTACTAATATCTTTGAGAGTTAACAACATTGCCCATGTCGAAATAGTAGCATTTGCATCTGTTGGTAAATCTTCTGTTTCAGCATGAATAAAACCAACTCTACCACCAAGAGTAATAGTTTTATTAAGTTGCCAAGCTGCTTCTGCACCAAAAGAATTAGCAGTAATTGAATTTGCCTGATCATTAAACGGATCGCTAGTTAATTCACTGCCAGTTCCCGTATTCAAATTGTTGTGAGAATAGACGTATGTCAAACTAAATGCTGTTGTTTTAGAAGGTTCGAGAGTGAGTTGAGCGATCGCACCATTAGGACTAGCAAAAATTCCCCTGTTTGGATCATCTGCATCACTAGCAATATATCCCAATGAAAAGTTAACAGCATTATTGAAATTATGAGAAATACCAATACCGACTCCCCCACCTTGTCGTCGAATGGGATTTTCTCTGCCAAATGTAGAAATAGAACCATCTCCACTACCGCTAAAAAGAGGATTGATACTAGGAACTAAATCACCTAAACCTCCTCCTAACCCATATAAAGTCATTCGGGTTTGTTTCCCTAACCTAAATCTATATTCTATTTCATCTAATTCCACCTCATTATCATCATCACCATCAAATCCTAAATTTGACATTTTAGTGCCTGTGACATCTTCTAATTCTGGTGTATTGCTGCCTTGTAAACGCACTTGCAATTTATCTTTACCTGTGAAACTGCTTTCTAAACTGAGACGGACACGGTTACTAAATACTAAGTTATCATTAATTGGCTTATTAGTATTCCCAGCTTTTTGTTTACCCACCACTCCAGTTACAGCAAAAATCACTTCTCCCTCTAGTTCAACATGGGGTGAAAATTGTTGATTTTCTAATTTATCAACCTTGTTTTCTAATAAATTAACCCGGTTATCAAAAATCTTTAATTCTTCTGAAAATTCCGTTTGTAATCTTTCAAGGGCAGTTAAAGTTTCTTGATTTATTAAATTAAATTCACTATTAATAATCAACCTGTTGATACTAGCAATACAAGCATTAAGTCTAGCTGCAAACTCGTATCTAGTCAGACTTTGATTAGGAAAACTTGTATTTTCAGACGAAAGATTTACACAATTATATTTTTCAGCCAATGCTTGTAGAGTTTTAAATCTCCAACCATCAGCACTAATATCCGATAATCGAGAAACAGAATTGATTTGATTAAAATCATTAACAATATCTGAAGGTATAGAATTAGCTTTGGTTTGACTATTAAGAATGAAAGAAACAAATAAACTCATCAAACCAGTTTTTAGTAAATAACCACAATTACCCACAGCAATCTCCTGAAAATTACAAACCTCTCTTCTCAGCACCATTTAGGGAAGAAAGAAATAACTTTATGCAATATCGAGCAATTGAAAGAACATATATGACTAAGAATTGCGAATTATACTAAAACGCTGTTCGCATAAATTTAATAATGATTCCGTAAAAGAATAACGTTCTAAAAATAGAGTGCTAATATAAATATGTCTAACTAAAGTCAAAATCGTATAAACTTCAATTGCTACCCTAAATTCATCACTTGTAAGTTGTGTAAATCTTTGAATTATAGATGTTTCTAAATCTTGTAAATATCTAGCATTACCAAATACACGCAGACTATATTCTTGAATATGTGCAATAAAATTACCAATATCTAATGCTGGATTACCTTGGCAATATAAATCTAAATCAATTAGATATAAACGCTGATTATTAACAATCACTTGATCTGGATAAAAATCTCGATGAATACCACAAACATTTGTTTCTGGAGTGTTATTTCCTAAATAATTACATTCCTCTAAAATTCTTTCTAAACGTTCTTGCCATTGTGGATATTTTTGCATAACTAAGGGAATGCGTTCATGTAAGATGCGTAATTCATCATTCATAGTATGAGAACGACAGGGAGAAATATTAGTTTTGTGTAGTTTATGAGCAACTTCAGCAATTTTTTCTGCTAATAAAACATTGTTATTTGGTGTTAATAATTGAGTAAATGTCACACCTTCAACTTTACGCTGTAACCACATTTGCCATTCAGGAATTATACTCATAGGTTCAGGAACAGAAATTCCATCAAAACTATCATCACCAAATCCTGTTTCCCATAAAGACTTCTGTAGTTCATAACTATGAAAATCAGTACCCTTTGCGCGAACCTTACCAATTAGCGTTATCTTTTGCCCAAAATCATTAATCAATTCATATTCAATCAAACAACGTCGCCCTGGTTTGTATCGAATAACTTCAATTTTTTCTAGATGCGTATTTCGGGCAATTGATAAACATCTATCAAAACATTCTTCCACTTGTACTGGATCAATCGCTGCTGATAAAAAAGGCATTTTAATATCAGCCACACTATCAAAAGGATCGCTCACAAAAACATTCATATCCTACTCTCCTCCGCTCCTCTGCGTGACGGACACTTTGCTCAAGTCGGGAGACCCGCCCATGCAAGTGTCCTCCTCTGCGTGAGAAAAATCCTCTTCATTTCGCATTGCACTTTGTATTTGATACAATGCTGCATAATGCCCATTTTTTTGTATCAATTCCAAATGAGTACCTTGTTCTAAAACCCGCCCATTTTCCATGTAAACAATCATATCTGCGCGAGTTGCAAAGTTAAGGTCATGGGTAATTAAGAAGGTTGTACGGTTTTGAGAAAGCCTTTGCAGAGAATTAATTACGGCTTTTTCATTACCCTTATCTAAACCAGTGGTAGGTTCATCTAAAATGAGAATTGGAGTTTGACGAATAGCAGCACGAGCGATCGCAATTCTTTGGCGTTGTCCTCCAGAAAGTGTTGCTCCTCTTTCCCCGACAAAAGTATCATATCCTTGGGGTAAAGCTTGGATAAAATCATGTGCATTAGCTAAACGAGCAGCATTTTCAATTTCAACATCAGACACCCCAGCAACACCATAAGCGATATTTTCCCGAATAGTCGCCGCAAACAAAATACTTTCTTGTAAAACTACACTAATTTGCGGGCGTAATGATGCTAATGTGTACTCTCGAATATCCTTACCATCAATCAAAATCTGACCGAAAGAAGGATCATAAAGTCGTAATAATAAACTCACTAATGTAGATTTTCCACTACCAGAAGTACCTACAATTGCTATTTGTTGTCCTGGTTGAATGTTTAAACTGATATCTTCTAACAGAACTTGTCCTGGGTCATAGCCAAAATTAACATGATCAAAACAAACCGCACCTTGAAAAATTGGTGCTGGAATGGCATTTGGTAAATCTCTGATATCAGGCTGTTGTTGTAATACGTCTAAAATTCGCTCACCAGAAGCCGCAGCTTTAGCCAGTCTACCTGTGTACTTAGCGAAGTTCTGCACTGGCTTAAAGGCATTTTTGAGATAGGTGATAAATACCAGTACATCCCCTGGTGTCAGTGCATCTCGCAACGCTAACCACGAACCATACCAGAGAACAATAGCTGTTCCTAAAGCAATGACAGCATCTACCGTGCGTTCTAAGTGAGCAGCTAAACGTTGGGTTTTGACACTTTCATTCAGACTACGCTGATTTTGTTGAGAAAAAACCTGTGCAAAGGCATCTTGCAACCACAAAGCTTTAACTAATTTAATAGCTGCAATAGATTCAGACGCAATAGCAGCTACAGCCCCTTCTTGTTTGCGTTGCTTTAATGAAGAATCTTTAATTTGTTGGCTGAGGCGATTGGTAACTAACCAAAATAACGGTAAGGTGAGGAGTGATAATAGGGTAAGGCTGGGATTCATCCAAAACATTATCCCAATCATGCCCAATAGACTGAAAATACTGACTACTAAGGGCAATGCAGCCGTAATCATAATTTCTTGCAGACGACTGGCATCACTGCTGACGCGAATAATTAAATCACCGCTACGGGCTTGGGTGTGATAAGCCAAAGATAAATCTTGCAAATGACAATATAAATGATTACGCACTTTAGCCATAACACGGCTGCCGACTGTGGCTAATCCTACGGTACTCCAATAAGCAGCAAGGGCGCGTAATCCTGTAAATACAAGGACTGCAACGGCGGAAAGTGTGAGTAAAGTAATCGGTTCGAGACTGGCAATTATGGGAATATTGGTAGGTTGATTATTCCCGATGAGAACATAATCAAATACAAACTTCAGCGGCCAGGGTTCTAGTATTCGGAGTCCAACATCTGCAAGTAGAGCGATCGCGGAAATTAATAGTAGTCTGTAATGTGGGCGAATGTAAGGCCAGAAATAAACCAGAATGCCCCAAAGACCAGGAACAGATTTTTTGAGGGATTTTGCCATTTTATCGTCTTACCCCCCCATAGAGTCCCGCTATATGCAGAATTTGTTGAGCGATCGCATCCCAAGTATGATATTTGAGGACTTTTTGGCGTGCAGCTTGTCCGAGATTTTGACGGAGTTCAGGCGATCGCCATAATTTTTCTAAAGCATCTGCTAGTGCGATAGCATCACCAGGAGGACAAAGAATACCATTCACCCCCGGCTCAATTAAATCGACTAATTGCCCAATTCCACTTACAACCACAGGCAAACCAGCCGCCATATATTCATAAACTTTCAAAGGTGAAAAATAAAAATCTGATTGTGCTGGATAGGGTGCAACTGCCACATCCATTTTTGCTAAAAATTCAGGAACTTGATCTGGATTGACTGCCCCAGTAAATTGAGTATCAGCATCTAATCCCCGTGCGGATAATTCAGCTTCGATATTTTCTCTTTCTGGACCATCACCAACAATTAAAAGTCTGGCATTAGGAACTTTTTGATGCAGTCGTGCAAAAGCTTCTGTGAGAATTGGTAAACCATGCCACGGTTTTAATGTTCCCACAAATCCCACCGTAAAATTTTCTGATTGAGTAGAAGTATTAATAGTAGAAAACCGTTCAGGATTTACAGCATTAGGGATGACATGAACTTTGCTACTATCCACATAATTCATTAAATAGGTTTTCACTTCCTCAGAAACAGCAATCAAAGCTGTAGCAGCTTGAAAAACCCGACGTGCCACTTTTTCAGCACTATCAACATCTATCAAACCGCGATGCTTTGCTTGTTCTGTAATCAAAGGAGAATTGACCTCTAATAAACCAGGAATACCCTTTTCTTTGGCAAATTCCATCGCGCCATAACTCCACAGAGAATAACGTTCATAAATAAGATCAAAATTTCCCAATTCCTGCAAATATAAACGTAAATCAGAATTAATTCCTAAAGAAATTTGTTCCCTAATAGCCCTTTCCACTTTAGGAATACCAGGCAGTTGATGAACAATAATATTAGCAATATTAGCTAAATCTGTCGGTGCTGTTCCCCCAATTCGAGTCGCAAACAATTCAATTTCACAACTTTGTTTTTGTAATGCTCGTATCACTTCCTGAACATGAATAGAACATCCTTTTTGACCAAATATAGGAATTCCGGCATCAGCACAAACATAAGCAACTCTCACCTTAATACCTCCTCTGCGTCTCTCCGTCTCTGCGTGCCAAATAATTTCCGTAAAATTTGAGTATTACGCTCAATATCAAACTCAGATGCAATTAAATTCATAGCTTGCGTTGATAACTTAACCCGCAAAGCTGAATCACTGAGAAGTTCCTGAAGTGAAATCGCTAATTTCTCAGGATGATTTTGTGGCACAATCAACCCAGTTTCACCATGACGCACTACTTCAGGAATACCAGTTACATCTGTACTTACACAGGGCGTTCCTAATGCCATCGCTTCTAATAAAACTGTAGGTAGTCCATCCCGGTTGCCATCTTTACCAATTACATAAGGTGCTGCAAACACAGCCGCTTGTTGCACTAATTGAAACACTTCATTTTGCGGACGTGGACCAATAATTTCTACCAAAAATGACAATTCTAAATCTTGAATTTGTTGTTTTAATGCTGTTTCTAATGAACCCGTACCCACAATTTGACATTGAAATTCATAATTTTTTTGTTTGAGAATTGCACAAGCATCTATTAAAATAGACATTCCTTTTTTTTCAACCAAACGCCCAACAGAAATAATTACAGGAGGACGTTGAGCAGGTGAAGAATATTGTAATCTTACTAAATTCAAACCATTATAAATACGTTGAATTTTTTGTTTAGCTTGAGGATATTTTGTTTGTAAATAATTGAGGTTGTAATCACTAACAGTTACCACTGTCGCAGCATCTTGTAATTTACGTTCCATATCTGCAAAATCAACACTTTCATGAAAGATATCTTTAGCATGAGCCGTGAAGGTATAAGGAATGCCCGTGAAATGAGATGCTAATCTAGCTACACTGGTGGCTACAGTGCCAAAGTGAGCGTGTAAATGAGTGATACCTTTGAGTTTTGCTTCCCGTGCTAACCATGCAGCTTGATAGACGGTGCTTGCTTGTTCACCTTCAGCAACTGCCAACTTTGACCAAAAATCAGGAATGACTTTACTGGCCTCTTGTAATTCTGCCCAAAAATAGCTGGCTGCTGTGGGAGCAAGACTATTGAGAGATACACTCACACGACCTTGAATTGGTTTTTTAATGTAAGTGACAGGCGCTCTGACTTGGGAAATAATGTTTTGAAAGTGAGTATCACTGGGCGGTCTTAACGCGAAAATTTCAATGTTTAAACCAGCCGCTTCATGCGCCAAAATTTCATTAACGACAAAGGTTTCTGAATAGCGGGGATAACGTTTAAGAACGTAACCAACAATGGGCATAATTTGTAGTTCGTAATTCGTAATTCGTAGTTCGTAATTGGGAAAATGATGTATTTATTCCCCCTGACTTCTTTATTTAAGAAGCTTGTTTTGATGGATGATGAACAGGCAGGAGTATTTCGTCTATAAATTGAGAAATGTGGTTGAGTCCGTTGAGATTAACAAAGTTACGAATCTGTGGTTTCTCGGTTTCTTGTGTTAACCAATCTGTCAATGCTTGAGATGTGAGGTGATGAGGGTGTAGCACATCAACTAAGCCAAGTGACTGTAAGCGTTCGGCACGGACTAACTGCTCTCGACGGGGTTTAATTCGGGGTACAATGAGCGATCGCTTTTGAAATGACAGCAATTCACAAGTTGTATTGTATCCACCCATCGCAATGACGCGCTCGGCCTGATTTATCAACAATGTCGGCTCAGATAAATATTTCAATACTCGCAAATTATCACGTTTAGCAGCCAACTTTTGCAGCCGTTGCTGTACCTCTTGCGGCATGAAAGGACCCGTCAAAATGATGCCGTTCATCTCTGGTGGTAGTTCAGCAGTAGCAAAGGTTTCTGCTAACCGCGCTCCATCTTGTCCACCACCTAGCAAGCATAATGCTAATCGTCCTGATGGCAAATTGAGTGATTTAAAAGCCTGAATGCTTTCAATATCCATAAACTTGAGGCGGTTACGTTGATCAAGATAGCCTGTGTAGCGGAGTTTATTAACAGTATTGGGGTGGAAATTATATTCCTGTGCTAAATCATAGATGCTGGGATCTCCATACACCCAAACAGCATCATAATAAGTTTGAATAGCCTCTTCATTAGCCAGACGTTTCCAATCTCGCTGTACGGATGCAGGTTCATCTAGCACATCCCGTAAACCGAGAATGCAGCGTGTTTCTCCTTGGCTACGCAAGTAATTCAATGTTGGTTCTAGTTCTCTGACTGCCCCTCTGGGTACATTATCGACAATGAAAATATCGGGTTTAAAAGTTTTGATTGTGGTGAGAATAACTTGCGATCGCAGTGTAATTATTTCCTGCAATGACAAATCTAATCTTCGTGCCTGATATTTACCATCAATGTTTTTGTACAGAGCAGGTAAGCTCAAACAATCAACGCCTTGAGGTGTCGGTACATTGCCACCATCCTGTATGCCACTAATCATCAAAACATCAGTTTCTAGAGGTGAATATCCTAATGTTTGTGCAATTAAGAAATTGCGGCGTTTGTGTCCCAATCCCATTGTGTCATGAGAATATAAAGCAATGCGACACTTACGAGAATTGCTAGATGAACTACTAACCTCCACAGACTCTTCTTTAGCCACCGTTAGTCCTATTTTTTTAGAGTAAGTTAATAAGTTTTTCATGGGCAATCCTGACAAATTTTTCATTAGGGTAATTAACTACAACTTAAGCATTCAGTTATTAGCCAAAACTAAATTGCTGCCGAATTTATAAGTTTTGAGTAGAGCAATTTACACCTTTGTAAGTTTTTCATTTTTCAGTTGCTTGCAGACGGCTTATAGCTTATACAACAACAATGATTAATGGCGATTGATGAATTTGCGCTTAAATCAGAGACAGAAAAAAACAGGCAGGACTAATAAATAACTCTTATTTCTGATAGCGGATTGTTGTATCAGCCATAATGCTTTGAGCTTATTTAATTGATTTATCACTTGATAAATTCTCTCCAACAATTGAATTTAACAGGGAAAAATAGTAGTATCATTCTTGTACTCGTTGGCTAGATGGATTTTACAAACCTTGTTTCTCAAATAGAATATTAAGATTTGATTTTGATTTCTTTAAGATTTCTTAAAGATTATTGCTAACATATCAATTCCTCATGAAAAGTGCATGAAAAATAGATGAAAGTTTTCTCATCTTTAAATAATTATCAGTCTCCAAAATTCATCTGCATGAAATAACGGTAATTTTGAATAGCCCAATTTGCATGAGTTTAACCGTGATATGGGAATGGGAAAACTAAGTTCAAAATAGGAAACAGGAAAAATTGAAATCAAGAATATTGAAAATGATCATGATAATAAATCGTTTTCGTGAGCGCATATCTATTTTAAAAATATCTCAGTTATTTTTAATTTGGCAGCAAGTATTTGGAGAAGTCCGCACCCGAATTTTGCTGTGGTATTTGCTGATTTTAGGAATAACCTTTCTCATTGCCATTCCCGCATTTCGCTACCATCTCTATCACAGCATTGATGAGCGTGTTCGGCATAATATGGCAGCAGATATCAAAGCTTTCCAGGCATTGATGAACGGACAAACTTTGATACCAGAAGATGGACTCACTGATGATAAATCACAACAAGAAATGGTCATCAGTCCCAAGCAATTAAACTTGTTAATATCTGAACAATTAGAAATTACTGTTCTCAAATCAGTAGAAGACTTAAAGAAGCTTTTCAGGTCTTATTTGTTATATCGGCTACCCAAAGATGAATCCTATTTCATCACTTTTATAGATGGTGAACTCTATAAATCCAGTCCTAGCGCCCGTCCTAAGCTCCTAGCTAGAAATTCACTATTAATGAGACAGTGGGCAAAACAGACTTATGCAGAAAAGGGAGAGAAGGAATTTCTCACCTCTAATGTTAGTAATATTATGTACATTGTGGAACCGATTACTATCAATGGAGAAACACGGGGGGTGTTCGTGGTTGCCCACAACACTGCTGGGGATAGGACACAAGCTCTAGAAGCGGTGACAGCAATTATTGAAGTTTCCAGCTTAGTTTTTGTGCTGTCGTTAATTTTGGCTTGGTTAGCTACGGGACGGATACTGAATCCTCTAAGGACAATTATCACCACTGCTCATGCTATTAGTGAGTCAGATTTAACACAAAGGTTGCCAGTAAGAGATAAGGGAGAATTGGGAGAACTGGCCACAACATTCAACGAAATGATGGATAGACTCGAAGCAGCTTTTGCCAGTCAGCGTGAATTTGTGAATGATGCTGGACATGAACTGCGAACACCGATCACCATCATTCGTGGACATTTAGAACTGATGGGAGATGACCCCCAAGAACAACAGGAAACCCTGATCATGGTGATGGGAGAACTAGACCGGATGAGCCGTTTAGTTGATGATCTAATTTTGCTGGCTAAAGCAGAACGGGCAGACTTTTTACAGGTAGCAACGGTGAATGTGGCAGAGTTAACCCAAGAGTTATTTATGAAAGCCCAAGCACTGGCAGAAAGAGATTGGCAATTGGATGCTGTGCCGAAAGGTCAGATTGTTGTTGATCGCCAAAGAATTACCGAAGCTATCATGAATCTGGCGCAGAATGCTACTCAGCATACTAAGAAGAGTGATACTATTTCCATCGGTTCAGCGATCGCCAAAGGAAAAGTACGCTTCTGGGTACGTGATACAGGCGAAGGTATTCCACTGGTTGATCAAAAAAGGATTTTTGAACGATTTGCCCGCACTTCCCACAGTCGTCGTCGTTCAGAAGGTGCGGGTTTGGGACTTTCTATTGTCCGAGCGATCGCAGAAGCTCATGGTGGGCAAGTATTACTTCGCAGTCAGTTAGGGAAAGGTTCGATGTTTACCATCGTCTTACCTCTAGATCCTCCATGAAAGGGGTGTAGGGGAAGCAGGGGGAAGAATAATTTCTTTGTTCATAACGACAATTTTTAACTGCTAACCTATTTATGCCTAACATTCTCATTGTTGAAGATGAACCCCGAATTGCGTCATTTATTCAAAAAGGATTGCGATCGCAAGGATTCACAACCACAATTGTTACAGATGGGTTGTCTGTGCTGGATGTGATCCAAAGTAGCACTTTTGATTTATTAATTCTGGATCTGCGGTTGCCTGGAAAAGATGGATTTGAAGTTCTCGAAGAACTGCGGGGACAGGGAGAAGACATACCAGTAATTATCCTTTCTGCTCGCAGTGACATTCATGATAAAGTTGCAGGACTAGAAGGGGGTGCAGATGATTATGTTACTAAACCCTTCCGATTTGAAGAACTACTGGCACGGGTAAGATTGCGGTTACGAAGTGCTAGACCCGTTAGAGATGCTCAAGAGTTTACCCTGAAAGCTGGTAACGTGGTACTAGATTTACGGACTCGACAAGTCAAATTAGGCGATCGCATCATAGAATTACCTGCCCGTGAATTTGCAATGGCAGAAATGTTTTGTCGGCATCCAGGACAAGTCATCAGTCGAGAACAACTGCTAGATTCTGTTTGGGGTTACGACTATAACCCAGGTTCTAATATTGTCGATGTGTATGTCGGTTATCTCCGCAAGAAACTTGGCAGCAATGTAATTGAGACAGTGAGAGGTATGGGATATCGTTTACGAACATAGTACAGGAGGCAAGAGGCAGAAGGCAGGAGTTCTTAATTTTGGATTTTGGATTGTTTTTGTCAACTCCAATCTAAAATGTTTCTCCCTTACACCCTTACACCCTACCATAACAGGAACGGATTCAAGTTTATCTGGGTCGTTGTGGAATATGAAACAGCAACACAACTTAGATAAACAGACCTTCATTAGGTCAAATATCCCCTTGGAATCAACTAATTTAACCCCAGACACAAGCAATTTTAAGTATTGGATCAGCCATCTGAAAGTTGGCCAAAAGATTGGTATTGGATATGGACTGCTTTTGAGTATTGCTGTTTTGGGAACTAGCATTGGATTTTTGATTGCAGATCATTACCAGCGACAAGCCCAGAAACGAGAAGAGGCAGCAATTCAAGAGTTATATCAAATGTCCCAACTCAAAACTATTGTGTTTCGTGTTCGTACGAACCAACATAAGCTGCTTTTATATATGGATCAACCAAAAAGATGGCAGGAACAATATACTTTATTACTGAAATATGTTGAACAAGCTAGACAAATTTGGTTTGATTTTCAAGCCAACTACAATATTGAAAATCCTATTATTTATGATTCTCTAATTGAGCAGAAAGCCGTTTATCGCTTATTGCAAAACTATAAAGGATTTGATGCTTACTTACAACACACGGGAACTTTGTTTCAGGCTAACAATCCCAGTCAATTATCACCAAATGAGATTAGAGCAGCACAAACTCAACTGTTTAATTTCATGCACGGCTCATCAGTTTTCAGGATTGACGATTTTCTCGATGATATCACAAGGCTTGTAGAAGTGATAGCCCAGGAGTATCAGCAAGCTAATTGGGAACTCAAAAGGGTAGAAAAATTACGTCTGTATATTATTTTAGGTAGCTTATCACTATCAATTGCGATTGCCACATTATTAGCAATTTACACCAGTCGCACCATTGCTCGTCCTATTCAAGTAGTCACTCATATTGCTCAACAGGTGACAGAAGAATGTAATTTTGATTTGCAAGCACCCGTAACAACTAACGATGAAGTAGGAATTTTAGCTGCTTCTCTCAATCGGCTCATTTTGGAAGTTAAACAACTCATCAAAGTCCAAAATGATGCCAATGAACAACTAGAAATATACAGTCAGATATTGGAAGAAAAAGTACGCGAACGAACGCTGGAGTTAAACGAGAAAAATCTCAGTTTAGAGTTGACATTAGAAGAATTACGTCGTACTCAAGCTCAACTCATAGAAACAGAACAAAATGGTGAGTAAGGTACAAAAAATGCATCTAAATTTACTAATAAAAACGGTTCTTGCGTTATTTATTTTTATGAAAAATACTGCTCAGTTGATTTCCTAACTAAGCACTTTGGCTGTTAGAACATGGTTGATTGCACAAAGCCTTGAAAGAACTGAGTTTATACTCAGAAATCAGCACTTGTCTATATGATTTATTGTAACGGTAAAGTGACAGTAAATGTTGTCCCTAAACCAAGTTGACTGTTGATTTCAATTTTACCATTATGGGCATCAATACACTTTTTCACAATTACTAAGCCTAATCCGTTACCATGAATTGACTGAACATTTGAAGCTCGATAAAAAGAATCAAAAATTCGATTCTGATCTGCTGTGGGAATGCCAATTCCTTGATCTTTAACCTGAAAAATTGCCACTCCATCTGCTAAATCACAGGTGAGATCGAACTTAATTTTACTACCTGGTTCAGAATATTTAGCGGCGTTAGAAAGCAAATTTCTGAACAAATAATGTAATAGTCTTTCATCCATTACAGCATCGGTATTCTGACTGTGAGAATTAAAAACAATTTCATGATAGCTATTTTCAATAAGAGAAAATTCCTCAATTAACTCTTGGCAAAATTTATCTAACTTGATTGGTGCTGGACTATAAAGTAGGTATCCTGCTTCAGCTTTACCCATGAAAAGTACATCTTCCATGAGTTTTTCCATTGATTGCACAGCACCATAAATTCGAGTTAAATAGGTGTTTCTTTTGGCTTCTGTTAACTTGGTTCCTTGAATGTCTATAAGTTCTACTGCTGTTTGAATCATGGCCAGAGGATTACGGAACTCATGGGAAACAGTGGAGATAAATAGAGACTTGAGACGATTGAGTTCTTGCTCTTTTTTCAAGGCTTGCTCTAGGTACTCTTTTTGACGGCGTTCGCTGAGATCCCAAAAAACTACTACTGCACCACCAATCTCATTCTGTCCTAGTCTTAATGGTGAAGCACTATCACCAATTGGTACTCTTCTGCCATCTTTAGTAACTAAAGATGTAAATTCCTCTAAATAAACAACCTTTTGCTCGCGCAGCACTTTAGCGACAGGGTTTTCTATTAACTGCTCTGTGGATTCGTCAATAATATGCAGGATATCTGATACATTTCTTCCCAGAACCTCTGCTTGTTGCCAGCCAGTTATCTTCTCGGCTGCGGGATTCATAAATGTGATCATTCCCTGCTCATTTGTGGCAATTACAGCATCACTCATGCAGTTTAACAGGGTTGCTAATTGGTCTCGATTTTCCCGCAGTTCCCGTTCTAACTTATGCTGTGATAGACCTATTTCAATGGCTATACGTAAATCTTTAATCGTAAATGGTTTAACAACATAACCGAAGGGCTGAGTAATTTTAGCGCGTTCTAAAGTATGCTCATCGCCGTAAGCAGTGAGAAAAATCATGGGTATATCTAACTGCTTACGAATTTCACTAGCAGCAGTAATCCCATCCATTTCACCTTTAAGGATAATATCCATTAAGACTAATTCTGGTTTAGTTTCTAACGCCTTGACAATGGCATTTTTCCCAGAAGAAGCTGTACCCGTAACAATGTACCCTAATTGATGTAATTGACTAGCAATAGTTCTAGCTACAATTACTTCATCTTCGACCACTAAAATTTTAGCTTGCCCCATTTGCTATTGAGTTGTGCAAAGTTAACTGTGGAAATTCAATGTGAAATAATGTTCCTTGGTTGCGTTCTACAGTAATATTACCTTCTAGTTGTTCCGTAACCAAGTCATAAACTAATGAAAGACCTAAAGAATTAGTATTTCTCCAATCTAAACCATCTGGCAACCCTATACCATTATCTTGAACGGTAAGTTCAATATTATTACTGCTATTATGTAAACTAATACTAATCTCTCCCTTTTGGTTATTAGGAAAAGCGTGCTTGAGAGCATTAGAGATTAGTTCATTAATAACTAATCCGCAGGCAATAGCTTCATCAACATTTAAACTAACTGAATCTATATTAGTTTGGAGATTAATTTTTCCAGGTACTATCTGATAGGAAATGAGCAGACCAGCGACCAGATTATTAATATAATCAGCAATATCAAGTTTCCCAATATTAGGAGAAGTATATAAGTTTTTGTGAATTAGGGATATTGACTCAATGCGATTTTGGCTTTCGCGGATAGCTTTAATAATTTCAGCGTCTTGGAGTGTTTGAGCTTGGAGTTGCAACAAACTAGAAACAATTTGCAGATTATTTTTAACGCGATGATGAACTTCTTTTAATAGGACTTCTTTCTCAGCCAATGCGCTTCTGAGTTTAATTTCTGCTTTTTGTCGGTGAGCAATTTCAATTTGCGCCTGTTCAAATATGCTAGATTGTTGAATAGCGATCGCAATTTGTACGGTCAGGTGATCCAGCAAATCTAATTGATTTTCTTCCCACTCACGGGGGGCTGAACATTGGTGAGCAATGAGTAAACCCCACAGACAAGAAACAGAATTTTCTCCACTGGTTTCTATAAGAATTGGCACAATTAAGTTAGCTTTTACTTCAAACTGTGCTAATAAGTTCAGATGGCAATCTGTAAGTCCTGCGGTGTAAATATTAGAAATGGCTCGTTTACGTCCTTGGTGATACTCTAATCCTGCACCCAATTGAAAACAGTTATCTTCAATTTCTACACCTAAAGAAACTGTCCATCCAGGTGTTACAGATTCTGCCATAATTTTACCACTCATATCTGGTGCAAACTGATAGACTACCACTCTATCAACCTGTAACAAATATTGTACTTCTTTAACAGTTGCATTCAGAATATCTTGGAGATTCAGAGATTGGCGAATGCGTTGAGAAACAGTACGCATTAATTGTTCCCGTTCTGCTTGCATCTGAAATGCTTGCTCACTTTGCTTGCGTGCTGTAATATCCTGACCAATACCGAGAGTTTGACCATTGGGAAGTCTCACATTAGTCCAAGAGGTATCCAGCATACTACCATCTCTTAATTGGCACTTAAAGTCATGCCAAACTGGTTGTGACGACTGCATAAAATCAATCACTCTTTGACGATATTCAGGATGAGGATATAATTCTGCAAAAACATTGTGTGTTTGAAATTCTTGCAAACTCCAGCCTAAAGTTTCCTCTAAATTATGGTTCACCCACTGCACTTTACCACTAACATCAGTAAGTGCAATCATTAAAGGAATACTCTGGAATAAAGATTGTAAAAATTCATTCTCTTCTTGCAGTATAGTTTCATTATTTTTGTGTTTAGTAATATCATAAAAAACTACTAAGACCACAATTTCATCATTATATTTTAAATACTGTAAGGAAGTAATAGCCCATAAAGAAGAACCATCTTTTCTTTTAAAGAGAATTTCCTGATTATGCAGATAACCGTTATTAGACAGAGTTTCTATGAGTGAATTGAATTCTGCTATTTCCTCATATAAATCTGAAATTTTGGTATTATATAAATCTTCAGAATAAATCTGAAAGGTTTGCATAAACTCCAAGTTGGCATATAAAATCAACCCATCAGAGATGCGGAAAAGCATTAAGGGTATAGGAATGGCTTGAATAATATCTCTAATTTTGCTATGGTTAGAGACTTTTTGCCAATGTAAATCTAAATAATTAATTACTTGTTTTGCCAAACCTTGTAAGGCTTTTTGCTCCTTAACGCTCAAGTCGCGTGGCACAAAATCCATCACACTCAAACAACCTAAAGTAAATCCACTGGAATTAATTAATGGAACTCCTGCATAAAAACGAAAATAGGGATTTGAGATCACAAGAGGATGATAAATAAACCTTTGATCCTGAAGTGTATCAGGAATAATAAATATTTCATTTTGCAGAATAGTATAACTACCAAAAGCCAAATTTCGTGGAACTTCTGTGATAGTGATACCAACTTTTGACTTAAACCATTCCCTGTCAGCATCAACTAAACTAATTAAAGCAACTGGTGTTTCACAAAAGTCCGCAGCTAGTTGAGCTAAATCATCAAAATTTTCTTGAGATTGTGTGTCTATAATTTGATATTCATAGAGGATTTTTAGCCTTTCACTTTCATTATTAGGTAATTGCATCGTTTCAGATATTGTATTAATAGTGTTTTGTCACCCCATTCTCAAGAAATAATTAAGTTTTTAGGTAAACCGAAAATTGAGATTGACAAGTTTCTGTTTTTGTGTTTGCACCCTAATAATACAAATAACTGCTTGAAGTTGCTCAAGAATAGATGTCAAAGACGAGACAATATATTTTTCCCATATTTCGCTGTTTTTATATCGTAATTGTAACAAATGGTTAATTAAAAAAAACTACTTCTTGAGGAGGATGCTAAAACAATAGTTATAAATGTTAACACTTCTTTAAATGAATTAAAGAGGAAAATCTCACTGTCAACTATTAAATTCTCCGTAGTCCTGAAAAGTAGAAGTTTAAATTTATGCAATTCCACATTTCACCAAAACTGAAGCGTCGGCAATTTTTATTACAGGCTGCCATGACTACTGGTAGTATCATAGGGACAAACCTGTGGACACAATCGGGTTTAGCGCAAGCACCAACATTGATTACATTAGATAAAAATCGTCCCAGCATACCCTACGGTGTCGTTAGTGGCGATATTAACAGCAATAGCGCAGTGATTTGGAGCCGCAGCGATTGCACTTCCCGGATGATTGTAGAATATTCAACTAATGATAATTTCCGCAATAGTCGCCGAATTATTGGACAAGTGGCTGTGGAAAATACGGATTTTACAGCGCGAACTTATCTGAGTAATCTACCACCTGGACAAGATATTTTTTACCGCGTTATTTTCCAAGATTTAGCTGGTACTAATATTGACAGCGCCCCAGTGATGGGACATTTAAAAACTGCACCCCAAGGAAAGGGAAATGATATATTTTTTGCTTGGTCTGGAGATACCGCAGGTCAAGGTTGGGGAATTAATCCCGAATGGGGTGGTATGAAAATTTACGAATCTATCAGAAAATTAAACCCTGATTTTTTCGTTCATTCTGGTGATTATATTTACGCTGATAATCCCATTAAATCAGAAGTGATACTAGAGGATGGTAGTATCTGGAAAAACATCACCACAGAGGAAAAATCGAAAGTTGCAGAAACACTCAAAGAATTTCGCGGTAACTATATTTACAACCTGTTAGATGAAAATGTACGTCGCTTTAACGCCCAAGTTCCCCAACTAGTACAGTGGGATGATCATGAAGTCATAAATAATTGGTATCCAGGGCAAATATTAGATGATGATAGATACAAAATTAAGGATGTTAACTTATTAGCATCTAGGGCAAGACAAGCATTTTTAGAATATACGCCTATTCGGTTTGAGCGTAAAGACCCAAAACGCATTTATCGTAATTTTAATTATGGTGAATTGCTAGAAATTTTTATGTTAGATGAAAGAAGTTATCGTGGTAAAAACTCTCCTAATAACCAAACAGTATTAAGTGCAGAAACAGCATTTTTAGGTAATTCCCAATTACGTTGGTTAAAGAGTCAATTAAAAAGCTCAAAATCTACTTGGAAAGTAATTGCTAGTGATATGCCAATTGGTTTGATAGTACGTGATGGTAAAACCAATTTTGAAAATGCTGCTAATGGTGATGGAAAACAATTAGGAAGAGAATTAGAATTTGCTGATTTATTCCGGTTTATTAAACAGAATAATATCAAAAATGTGGTTTGGATAACTGCTGATGTACATTATGCAGCAGCCCATTATTATGATCCTAATAAGGCGCAATTTACAGACTTTAAACCTTTTTGGGAATTTGTCGCTGGTCCTCTGAATGCTGGTAATTTTGGACCTGCCCAATTAGATAATACCTTCGGTCCAGAAGTGAGATTTAAAACCGCATCGCCAGAAATAAAATTAAATCAACCACCGAGTTCAGGATTACAATTTTTTGGAACAGTGAAAATTGATGGCAAAACTGAAGTTTTAACTGTTAGTTTTCATAATTTGGAGGGTAAGAAAATCTATAATGTAGATTTACAACCAGAGGCTTAGGTATTGGTGACTGGTAAACGGGGATAGGGAATGTGGAGAATAACTACAATTGAAATTTGGGAAGGGGCTTTTGCCAACTCTTTGACCTTAACAAAGACTGCCCTAAAGATTTACTGTCAGGGCATAACTACTAATTCACGATCGCGTTACAATTTCTAGTCAAACATGACTGAAAATCACTAGTGTATATTAAGCCCTTCCTACTCCCCATCATCATTTCTTTTTCTCGATCCTGCGATCGCACCATCCAATTTAACTACCTAAGCAACTTCACAGAAAGCGTTAAATTTAATACATTCATACTACTTTTATTTTCGCAACCAGCAACATCAGTAAAAAATGAGAGTTTTTCCTTCTTTGCCAATTTGTCAATTTCAGAGATTTTTGGTACATAAAAATTAAGTCAACTACAAGGTTCACTTTTTATCCCTCATTGGACACCCAGCATAGTGAGTGCTAAACGTCTACCAGAAACCACCGCCCATGTCAGAATCACCCGCCAATCTTGGCAACATGGCTTTCTTGAAGGTGATGTCAGCGCCGGCGATTTTGAATGGCATTTTCAGTGGCATTTCCGGCGGGGAGAACTTTCTGTGAAGCCTTCCCAGGGTCGCGCTTTAATTAAAGAACCTCTCGGCCGCTTTTTGGAAAAACAAGATTACCAGTTAGAACCAGGGGGAGATTATGCTTTTACTATTCGAGCAGAACTGTAAATAGAAGAATTCAGGAGCCAGGAGTCAGAATGTACACAAAAACCTGAGATTAATTCTTGCCTATTGCCTTGCCTGTCTCCACAAAAAAATTTTCTCAGTAAACCTAATTAGTCAGTTGTCAGTAAGACTGCTGGAAGTTAAGCGGTTGAGGTAGCGTTCAATCAATAAGATGGCTACAATGTCATCTATGGGTCGCGGAGGCTGTCGCAAACCCTTTGGTAAGAGTTTGGTGAGTCCTGTTGGTGGAAACATTTGCCAATAGCGATCGCGTGCTTCTAGAGTTGTATAACGCTCATCAACTAAAATAATATTCAGGGATGGAATTAATTCCTGATTAAGTTGCTGTTTCCACTTTTTCGCGGTTGTTTGGTCTCCCATGACGATTAAGGAAATAGGAAAACTTTGCCGCAATGACGAAATCTGAGCGATCGCCTCAGTAGCAGGAACAACTTGATGATAATACAGCTGCCGATCCAATCCCATCACGGCTACACCACATTTATCTCGACCAGGATCAAAGCCTAAAATTGCTGGTTGTGTATTAGTCATAGGGAACAGGGAACAGGGAACAGGGAACAGGTAATAGGGAAGTGGGGAAATGGGGAGATGGGGAGATGGGAAGGATTAATCACCCAATCACCAGTCACCAGTCACCAGTCACCAGTCACCTATTTACGTGCTAAAAATAACTTGTCCATTCAAAATTGCTACAAGTTTTACTCTCAAAGGACCGGCTGTATAGGTATCCTCAGCTGCTATGGCTTTAATTTCCAGTGGTTGCTCGGACTGTTGCAATTGGGCAAAAAAGCGTATAAAAGTACCATCTATCTGGACTGTTTCCACAATACCAGCATTGCGAGCGCGAAATTGAGAAGCAGAAATGAGCAAGTCTAGACGTTGCCGTAATTGATATGATGTCATAGTTTTCATATCAGCAGATGTTGTAGCTAGAATCTCACCTGCGGAAAATACCAGTTGATTTGGCATTGCATCAGCAAAAAATTCTATCTGTTTTTCTCCCCTGACATAATTACCCGCAGAGAAAATTCGCACTACATATTCTCGACCATTTTGAATTTGTTTAATTAGTTGCTCAACTCTTTCTTGGGTAACACGCAATAGCTCTGTATTTGCAGGAATTGTACCAGGTTCGCTTAATTGAATGTTGGCATTGCGGTTAGCTTCCTGTAAAATTTGGATTACCACTTTACGAGCAGCAGCAGGTTGCTCTACACGAACTACACCAGCAGCTATAACTTGACCACGAACCAAGGCCAGTTTACCCAGACGCAGGTCACGGTATGACTGATAATATTTTTCTAACCTTGCTACTTCCTGTTCTAAGTATTTTTGCTGGTTTTCCAATTCTTTGAGGCGAGATTCTCTGGTAGCAATTACTTGTTCTCGCTTTTTAATTTCTAAGTTGCGATTTTGAATAAGTGTATCTAAATTAGCAATTTTCTGATCACGTTGTTCAATAACTTCTTGGCGATTAGCAAGCTCGCGATCGCGTTTTTCAATGGCTGTCTTGGCTTCCTCAATCGCTTTTTTGGCTTCAGTATATAGTCGCTGGCGTTCTGCCTTTAATTCTTCTACTGCGCTGTGCAATGCCTGACGCTGATTATAAAGGCTTTCTAGTTCAGCTATAGCTTGTCTGTACTGAATCACTACTTCACCAAGTCGGCTTTGAGTGCCTTGCAGTTGAGCTTGGGTTTTGGCTTGTTGGCTGATAGTGCGGTTAAGTTGAGCTTGTGTTATCCGTTGTTTAGCATTGGCAGCTTGTAAAGATTGATTAATTGTCTGTAAATCCTGCTGTGCCTGAGCTTGTTCTTTTCTAGCTTCATTAAGCTTTTCTTCTACCTGGCTTTTTTCAGTTTCTGCGGTTTTGAGTTGTTCTCGCTTGTTTCTGAGGTCTTTTTGAATATCCTCCAACTCAAACACCCCTTTCCGTAATCCTTCGTCAGCAGCAAATAAAATTGCTAAAGTTGAGGCAGAAATCACACCACCCGTAAAAATAGTTACTATTACCGCTGTGTTTTTGGGACGCAAATTGAATAATGAGAGGCGTGCCTTACCAACTTTTGTGCCGATGCGATCGCCCACTGTGGCAATCACGCCTCCCAGAATTAAAATTGCTGCTATCAGGATGTACCCGGTGGCCATCTTCAACTACCGCCAGAAATGCTTCCAGATACAGCCTACTACTTTCAACCATTGTCTGTGGGGGAAAGGAGATTGGCAAAAGTAGAATTTAGTCAATTTTTAAATTACCTCCGATTGTGGTATTTTTTCTCAAAACACAACTTGACAAAACTTGTACCAATTTCCTCCCCCAGCAGCTTTTAAGTAAATTGCTTACTTAATGTGACAGGTTTATGCACAGTAATCTTTTTCTTGTGGATGGAAATCATTTTTTTCTCGCGTAAATCTCCAAGCAATCTGGTGACAGTAACGCGAGTAGAACCGATGGCTTCAGCGATCGCCTGATGAGATAGCTTCAAATCAATGGTAATGCCATCAGCACAAGGTACACCAAAGTCTCGACAGAGAATTAACAAAAAACTCACCAACCGAGAACCCATATCTCGGTGAGCAAGGGTTTCAATCATCATCTCTGTCTGGAGAATCCGCGAAGATAGCCCCCGTAGCATCAACATTGATAATTCTGGATTTTCCTTGAGTGCTTGCTCTACTTGTTCAATTGGTGCAGAAAGTAATTCTACCGCCGTGAAGGCAACTGCATGGTAGAATCTATCCGACTTATTACCCGTTAGCAATGACAACACGCCAAAAACACTATTTTCCCGCAGCAATGCTACCGTTATTTCTTCTCCTGCCTCATATACCCTGGAAAGTTTCACAGCACCCTTGAGAAGAAAATAAACTCGTTCGGCGGGATCGCCGGGAAAAAAGATCGTTTTGTTGCGTTCAAACGTCTCCACAACCGGTGGAAAGGCTCCAGTTGCCATCTGACGAAAAACATTTGCTAGGGCTTTATCTTGTGTCACGATCATCTCCCTTCCCCTACCCAATGCCGGAAAAACAAAAACTGATTACCTAAGAATACACCTGAAAAATCAAGAAAGCACCGTCAACCTTTCTGTTTTTTCCTATACTTAAATTTATCACTTCATATTCATTTGTTTATCATGATACCTAATTGTTGTTATTTTTAGCTAAAAATTGTTGATCAGTAGTTTAACAAACTCAACTTAAGAGGTTTTTTGGCAGAAAAATTTTCCATATCTTTATAACTTCTTAAACAATCTGCAGAAATTTTGTCGCTCTCAACACCCTACTGAATTAAATTTTTTGAAAATCCCATCCCCAACTAGGTCAAAATATACTCAGCTTCTAGTATTGTAAATATGCTCCTAATGATTGATCACATTGACCTATTTCTATGCTGAATCTGTCCGGAAAAAACGCCCTAGTCACAGGTATTGCCAATAACCGCTCCATTGCTTGGGGTATTGCTCAACAACTACACCAAGCAGGTGCTAACCTGGGCATTACCTATTTGCCAGATGAAAAAGGCAAATTCGAGAAAAAAGTTGCAGAATTGGTGGAACCCCTCAAGCCCAGCCTATTCCTTCCCTGTAACGTTGAGAATGAGGAGCAAATTCAATCTACTTTTGAAACAGTGCGCCAGCAATGGGGTAAATTAGACATCCTTATTCACTGTCTGGCTTTTGCAAACAGAGATGATTTAACCGGAGATTTTAGTCAAACCTCCCGTTCTGGTTTCAATAAAGCTTTGGAAGTTAGTACCTATTCACTGGTACAGTTAAGCGGTGCTGCTAAACCTTTGATGACAGAAGGCGGTAGTATTATTACTCTCTCCTATTTGGGTGCAGTCCGAGCTATCCCTAACTATAACATCATGGGTGTAGCCAAAGCTGGATTAGAAGCCAGTGTTCGTTACTTAGCAGCAGAACTAGGACCCCAAAATATTCGCGTTAATGGTATTTCCGCAGGCCCTATCCGCACTTTGGCATCCTCAGCAGTAGGCGGCATTTTGGATATGATTCATCATGTGGAAAAAGTCGCACCCCTGCGTCGCACTGTCACTCAACTAGAAGTAGGCAATACAGCAGCTTTCTTGTGTAGTGATTTGTCTAGTGGCATCACTGGGCAAATCCTGTATGTAGATGCAGGATATGAAATCATGGGAATGTAATGGGGATTGGGGATTGGGGACTGGAGACTGGGAAAAATTAATCAACTCTTGCCTCTTGCCTTTTGCATGAGTGCCTTCTTTCAATGACTTACGACTCATGACTAACAACCGCATTGCTACAGTTAAGCGCACCACCGGGGAAACTGATGTACAAGTAACCATCAACCTCGATGGTACAGGCATCTGCAAAGCTGCCACAGGGATTCCCTTTTTAGATCATATGCTGCATCAAATCGCCTCTCATGGGCTGTTTGATTTGGATATTCAAGCCAAAGGTGACTGGGAAATTGATGATCACCACACTAATGAAGATGTGGGTATTACCTTGGGTCAAGCTTTACATCAAGCATTAGGTAATAAAAAAGGCATTGTCCGCTTTGGTAATTTCCTTGCGCCTCTGGATGAAGCTCTGATTCAGGTGGCTTTGGACTTTTCTGGACGACCTCATCTTAGTTATGGTTTAGACATTCCTACTCAACGGGTGGGAACTTATGACACCCAACTGGTACGAGAATTTTTTGTGGCGTTGGTGAATCATAGTCAAATGACCTTGCATATTCGCCAATTTGATGGTGTTAATTCTCATCACATTATTGAAGCAACTTTTAAAGCCTTTGCTAGAGCTATGCGGATGGCAGTAGAAATCGATCCTCGTCGTGCTGAAACTATTCCCAGTTCCAAAGGTGTGTTATAAGTTACTATTGGTAGCGCCAGAAAGCTACTCGCTTGGCGATAATTGACACATTAAGATAGTGGTGTTTATTATCGTGATACCGTAAAACTTGTAATCAGTCACACCCAATCGGTAATTGGTAATTTAACCACAATGAATTCTGTTGCAGAAACTCCTGAACCTCAACTGAATCCTGTAGATCAACCACCAGTAGTCCTAACTTCTGAGTTGCGAAAAGTCTATCGCACTGGTTTTTGGCTGAATCAAAAAGTTGTATCTCTCAAAAACTGTTCTCTACAAGTTTACCCAGGACAAACCTTTGGTTTGCTAGGTCCCAATGGTGCTGGCAAAACTACACTGTTAAAACTGTTACTAGGAATTATTCGACCTTCTGCCGGTAGGGGTTTATTATTAGGTAAGCCACTGGGCGATCGCTCTGTGAAGCAACGTATTGGCTACTTACCAGAAAATCCTTATTTATACGACTATCTCACCGGCTGGGAATTTTTGGAATTAGCTGCTGGGTTATTCCAAATTCCCCACAAGATACAGCGTCAACGCATTCCCCAACTTTTAGAATTAGTCGGTTTATCTCAAACTGATGCTCGCAAAAAGCTAATGCGTCGTTATTCTAAAGGAATGCTTCAGCGTGTTGGCATGGCTCAAGCATTAATTAATGATCCAGATTTAGTATTTTTAGATGAACCAATGTCTGGACTTGATCCCTTGGGACGTTACCAAATGCGAGAAATTATTCTCTCACTCAAAGCAGCTGGGAAGACGATATTTTTCAACAGTCATGTTTTGAGTGAAGTAGAACAAATTTGCGATCGCATTGCCATTCTGGCAAAAGGAGAATTAATTTGTGCTGGTTCTCTCAATGAACTGTTAGGCACAGAAAACACATATCATGTTAAAGGTCAAGGTGGCGATGGGGAAGTTCTGAAAAAAAGAATACCTGATCTACAATTTGAACCTGATGGCACTTGGCACGGTATTCTACAAGAAGATTACTATGATTTTCTTGCCAGTCTACGATTAATGGGAGGAAAAATCATCACCATTAACTTATCTCGTCAATCTCTAGAGGAGTTCTTTATCCAACAAATACAAAAACAAAATTCTTCACCTAACTAGTTTAGGCAATTTCTCTAGTGACCAAACCTGAGTTAGTCTTGATTACGGATGTTGTGTGCAGTTTGTTGTTACCTGAATAATATGGGCAGAATGTATAATTAATTTTAAAGTAATAAAAAAGCATAAGTGTAAATTATATTTCTTGTGATACAGCTATATTGATAGTTTTTCTATTTAGAGAAAATTGATATGAGCTACTGTGTCTGAGTTAAGAGTTAATTACCAAAATAATTTCCCAACATAATGTTGCTACCTATAAATTTAAACAGTTACGGTTTAGATAAATCTATTCTTAAAATATTGGAACTATAAATATAAATTCTGATTCTTAACTATTGACTAATTTCATAAAACTTGCTCTAATCGTTAACAATTAATTTATCTAACTGAGTTAAGCTTTAAATTAACTTCACTAAAAACTCAGAATCGCTATTCAGGTTATATCCGGAAAAACAGAGTTTATCGGGAAAATAAGAGTGTCAGGGAACTTCAATAATTAAGTATAGTCAACGTTAAAATGTTTAGAACTTTACAGATGCTAGTCTCAGATTCTCAGGTAAATATGCTTAATATACATTTGTGGAAAATTTTAACTCATTCAACTACGGCTGTAGTTTTGTTAACGACTGTCACCAATGCTTTACCATCTGTCAGCCTAGCGCAGCAACAACCAGTATCACAAAGGTCAACCATATCCACAGATTATTTATTAGGAGGCGGTGATCGGATTCGCGTCAATGTATTTGAAGTACCCGAATACACCGGCGAATACCAAGTTCCCCCTGGTGGTGCGATTAACCTACCTTTAATTGGTAGTATATCCGTTCTCGGATTAACCACGGAACAGGCATCTGACGAAATAGCTAGAAGATATGCTCGCTTTCTGAAACGTCCCCTGATTTCTGTCAATTTGTTATCACCTCGTCCCATCAACGTTTTTGTAGCTGGGGAGGTAACACGACCAGGGTCTTACACTCTCAACTTACAAGGAAGCGGAGGCGATAATCCTGGTTTACAATACCCAACTGTATTAGCAGCACTAACTACAGCCCAGGGGGTAACACTAGCAGCAGACGTAACTAAAGTACAATTACGCCGTAAGGTCGGACGTTCTGGTGAACAGGTTATCAGTCTTAACTTAAAAGAAATCACCCAAACAGGCAGAATACCCCAAGATATTACCTTAAGGGATGGAGACACTATTGTTGTACCCACCGGCACAGATTTCAACGTTGCCGAAGCCCGCAATTTATTTGCAGCTAACTATGCTGCTAGTCAAACTGCACCTCGTACCGTGGCAATTACAGGTCAAGTTTACCGTCCTGGGTCCTATCTGGTGTCAGCAGGAGGTACTAGCGCAGCTGGAAATGATGCTGGAGCTGGAGCGCCAGGAGCTGGCTTACCAACTGTAATGCGGGCAATTCAATTAGCTGGGGGAATTACATCACAAGCGGATGTTCGGAATATTAAAATCCGCCGTCCTACAAGAATTGGCTCAGAACAAAGTTTAAATATTAATCTCTGGGAATTATTGCAGACTGGGGATCTCAATCAAGATGTAGTCTTGCAAGATGGAGATACAATAGTTGTTCCCCTAGCAACCGAGATTAACACAGCAGAAGTAACTCAATTAGCTACCACTACTTTGTCGCCGGCAAAAATTCAAGTAGGGGTAGTAGGAGAAGTGAAAAAACCTGGATTAACAGATTTACAGCCCAATAGTTCTTTAAATCAGGCTTTACTGGCTGCTGGTGGCTTTAATGATGCTAGAGCTAGTAGTGCTGCTGTCGATTTGATTCGTCTTAATCCTAATGGTAGTGTTACTAAACGTGTAGTAAAAATAGATTTCTCAAAAGGGATTAACGAGGAAACCAATCCTATATTACGCAATAATGATGTTGTGGTAGTAAACCGTTCGGGTGTTGCTAAAACTAGTGATACGGTGGGTACTGTAGCCGGTCCTTTAGGTATTATCTTGAATATTCTCAGGTTTGTTGGATTCTAAAATACTGTTCACAACTGGGGTATTTTTCAATTTTCCCACTTCAGCATAGAAAATTTAAGCCTGCAAGAGCAGGCTTTGTTTTTTACAGTCATTGCGAACATTCCTCTATGGGTGTAATTAATTCTGTCTGACTGCTTCCTCGTGGACAGCGAGGGGCATCAATTGATAATGAAACTCCGAATGAGTGTACTCCTGACTCCTGCTATAAAATCTCAAAACAGACCAAAAAAAAGCTCTTGCTTTGCAGCAAGAGCAGGAAAATTAATTGATTGTCAGTGATGAAAGAAAACTAGAAAAAATCTAGTCAAGATCCTTCATGTAGTATGCTGGTTCGTTCTCACGGTCAATACCTCTCTCAAAACCACCAGCAGCAGCACGAGCGCGTCCTGCGTGCCACAAGTGACCGATGAGGAAGAAGAAACCTAACACGAAGTGAGAGGTAGACAACCACGCACGAGGAGATACATAGTTGAAAGAGTTGATTTCAGTAGCCACACCACCTACAGAGTTCAAAGAACCCAGAGGAGCGTGAGTCATGTATTCAGCAGCGCGACGAGCTTGCCAAGGCTGAATATCATTCTTGATTTTTTCCAAATCAAGACCGTTAGGACCACGCAGAGGCTCTAACCAAGGACCACGGAAATCCCAGAAGCGCATGGTTTCACCACCGAAGATAATTTCACCGGTAGGAGAGCGCATCAAGTATTTACCTAGACCGGTAGGACCTTGAGCAGAACCGACGTTAGCACCTAAGCGTTGGTCACGAATCAAGAAGGTTAAAGCTTGTGCTTGAGAAGCTTCAGGACCAGTAGGACCGAAGAATTCGCTGGGGTAAACAGTGTTGTTGTACCAAACCATGATGGAAGCAATGAAGCCCATCAAGGAAAGAGCGCCCAAGCTATAGGATAGGTAAGCTTCACCAGACCAGATGAAAGCGCGACGCGCCCAAGCAAAAGGTTTGGTAAAGATGTGCCAGATACCACCAGAGATACAAATTAAAGCAATCCAGATGTGACCGCCGATAACATCTTCCATGTTATCAACGCTAACAATCCAGCCTTCGCCACCGAAGGGAGCTTTAATTAGATAACCGAAGATGATAGCTGGGTTGAGTGTTGGATTAGTAATCACACGCACATCACCACCACCGGGAGCCCAGGTGTCATATACACCACCGAAGAACATAGCTTTCAAAACCAACAGCAACGCACCGCATCCCAGGATGATCAGGTGGAAGCCGATGATGTTGGTCATTTTGTTCTTGTCTTTCCAGTCGTAACCAAAGAAAGAGGAATACTCTTCTAAGGTTTCTGGACCACGAACGGCATGATAGATACCGCCAAAACCTAGAACCGCAGAGGAAATGAGGTGTAGTACACCAGCTACAAAGTAGGGGAAGGTGTCAATAACTTCACCACCAGCACCAACGCCCCAACCTAATGTGGCGATGTGAGGGAGAAGAATCAAGCCCTGTTCGTACATGGGCTTTTCTGGGATAAAGTGAGCAACTTCAAATAAAGTCATTGCTCCAGCCCAGAAGACGATTAAACCAGCATGGGCAACGTGAGCGCCAAGCAGTTTACCAGAGAGGTTGATTAAACGAGCGTTTCCAGACCACCAAGCAAAACCGCTTGATTCTTGGTCGCGTCCGCCGCCTATAACTGATCTATTAGAGAGCGTTACCACGAGGTAATACCTCCTCAGGGAATATAAATTGTTCGTGGGGTTGGTCTTGAGGAGCCATCCAAGCGCGGATACCCTCGTTCAGCAAAATGTTTTTGGTATAGAAAGTTTCAAACTCTGGGTCTTCTGCTGCCCGTAATTCTTGGGAAACGAAGTCATAAGCTCGCAGGTTTAATGCTAAACCCACGATACCGACAGAACTCATCCACAAGCCTGTGACTGGGACGAATAACATAA
>NZ_JACJQU010000031.1 GCF_014696825.1 Anabaena sphaerica FACHB-251
GCTTGTTGACTTTGAGTTGGGTCTTGAATCCTAGTAGCATACAAGTATTTTACTGTGATTCTGTCATCAAGAGCAGATGAGCGGAAATTTTGAGCAAATGTTAGTATTTGTTAGTGTTAGTTAAGAAAATAGTAACTAGCTACGAACCCCCACTTTTTTAAGAAGTTGGAGATCTGAGGCTCTATACTTCCACAGAAATTTTTACTGTTTCCCGTTTGCCAGTTGCAACCAACCATTTACCACCAGAAGGGGCTAAAGTTACACCCCTACGCACAGGTGTTACAGGAATATTATCAATTAATTCTAAATCTAGTTGTGACAATACTGTTGCTAAAACCAACTTCATTTCAAATAGTGCAAATGACATCCCCAAACATCTACGATTTCCACCACCAAAAGGTAAATATTCATAAGGTAAGAATTGTCTTTCTAAAAAGCGTTCTGGGTTAAATTGTTCTGGTTGAGGATATAAATCTGGTCGGCGATGGGTTAAATATATGCAACCAGCTAACAATGTACCCTTGGGAAATTCATAACCCATGATTTCTATTGGCGACTGGACAATTCGCGGTAAAGTAATCATGGCAATGGGGTAAATGCGTAGGGTTTCATTACAAACTGCTGTCAAATAAGGTAAGCGAAAAATTTCATTTTTATCTGCATTTTCATCCACACTATCTAACTCATTTAGCAGCTTTTCTCGGACTTCTGGTAAATGATGAATCCAATATAATGCCCATGTTAAAGCTGAGGCTGTGGTTTCATGACCGGCGACTAACAAAGTCATTAACTCATCCCGTAATTCCACATCAGTCATTGCTTCACCGTTCTCATCTCGCGCTGACATCATCAGTGAAAGAATATCATCACGAGAAGGGTCAGGATGATCTCTGCGTTCCTGAATTTCTGCATATAATAGTTGATCAATTTTTTCTCTTTGCCGTAAAAAATATCCCCAAGGACTCCACGCACCTAAATCTACTTGCAGTGCTGGGAAAAAGTTGACGGCTGCACGTAAGGGAGTATCAGATAAATTTAAGATTGAGCAAAGAAGTGCTTGTAATTGTGTAAACCTTTCGCCTTCATACAGACCAAATACCGTGTGTAAAATCACTTTTAGGGAGATTTCTTGCATTGATTCCCGCACAGAAAAGGGTCTACCAATTTGCCAACGGCTGATAACTTCTTTGGTAACATCAGTGATAATTTGACCATAGGCTTTCATGCGATCGCCATAAAATGGTGGTGTTAATAAGCGGCGTTGACGTTGGTGATCAGTACCACTCAGTAACAATAAGGATTTTTCGCCCACTAAAGATTTTAAAAGTTGTGAACCTCTGGCATCTAATTTTTCCAGGGAAGCTGCAAAAATCTCCTGAATTGCCTGGGGGTTACTAATGAAAACAATTGGCTGATTACCAATGATATATAAATTGACAAAATCACCATAATCTTTGGCGCTTTGCTCCATTAATTCCAAAGGCTTAAACAGCCATTGCAGTCGTTGGATAAATTTGGGAGTTTTTGGGCTAGGTGGGACTTGCATGATGAAAATTACTATAAATTATTTTTTTACTAGGCTAACAAATCTACCCATTAATGACAAATATTTCCCCAAAATCTACCTTTAGGTTATTTATACCCAGAAGTAGACTCGATTAAATTGGTCAGGGAGTAATTATTTTTTATACAAAAGACCATGGTAGATATTTATATTCTTAATTTGTTGGTAATTGGTCTACTGTTACTGATTGTGACTTTAGGTTCAGGTTGGATTTCGCGCCTACCTCTTTCTTTTTCGATGATTTACCTAATAGTAGGCGTTTTTTTGGGACCTTATGGCTTAGGACTGATTCAATTACGTCGTGATGAATTATTCAACGCCGAATTACTGGAAAGATTAACTGAATTTGTCGTAATTGTTTCTGTATTTAGTTGCGGCTTAAAAATAGTTACACTTCTGAAATGGAAGTTTTGGAATATTACGGTGAGATTGATTGGATTGTTAATGCCAATTTCCATTTTTTCCTTGGCTGCTGTGGGTAAATTATGGCTAGGGATGAATTGGGGAGAGGGGATTTTATTGGGTGCAATTCTCGCACCAACTGACCCTGTATTAGCCTCAGAGGTGCAACTGACGGATACAAATGACCAAGATGAATTACGCTTTGGTCTGACTTCTGAAGGAGGATTAAATGATGCTTTAGCTTTTCCTTTTGTTTATTTTGGCATTTATGCCATCAACGATAGTAATTGGCATAACTGGTTTGGTAAATGGGTTGCAGTGGATGTAATTTGGGCGATCGCCGCTGGGATAGTTATGGGGCTGATTGTTCCCTTAGCCATAGTCTGGATTGATAAAAAAATCCAAAAATATCGTCCTGCTGATGCCGTGATGGAGGATATTATTGCTATTAGCACAATTTTACTAACTTATTCTTTAACAGAAGTTGTGAATGGCTATGGATTTCTGGCAGTATTTGTGGCAGGGTTAGCTGTCCAAAGGAGTTACACAAATCCCCACAAGCCACTTGCCCAATTAGAATTTCTTGAGCGATTAGAAAAGCTGTTAGAGGTTGGTCTAATCTTGCTCTTAGGAACAATATTATTATGGGAGCCAATGTTTAAATATGCTGCCCAATCTTTGTTAGTAATAAGTTTGTTATTTTTAGTTATTCGACCTGTAGGGGTATGGGTTAGCACCATTGGTAAACGTCCCCTAAATTCTCACCGGCGAACTTTCAATCCAGTGACTCGCTCGCTATTTGGTTGGTTTGGTATTCGGGGTATAGGTTCTTTATATTATCTTGCCTATAGCTTAAGCAAGGGCTTAAAAGGTGAAACTGCGGAACAAATTGCTTGGATAACTTACACAACTGTTGTCATCTCTGTGATTGTACATGGAATTAGTGCCACTCCGTTAATGAATTGGTATGAAAGCAATATTGCCCAGCGCACAAAGTCTAATATTCCTGCGATAATTGATGAGTTTGAATAATTTTAATTTTATTTAATACATGGCTTTTCACTCTTCTTTTGTACTTCATTTACATGAAATATGCTGTGTTTTATATTGTTAGCCAATGGTAATTTATTTCTATTTCCCGTTCTTGCATAATTTCTGTAAATAAATTTGTAGGTAATGCTGCTTCTACAGGTGAAACTCCAGGGTGTTTAAGTTTACTTTCTAGTAATAATTTGGCGATACTACCAGTACCAACACCAGAAGCAATGGCTGTATTTTTATGGAGTAAAGTCGCAGTATAAACTACTGTTTTATCATCTTTTTGTCCTGTCACTTCTGCTCGCACTGCTACGCCAATTCCAGTAAATATATTGCTAAAATCGGTCATGCGATGGCTAACATGAGATAAAAATTCAATTGTCTGATTTTTCTGCATTAACCATCTAGGGAAAATATGGGCAGTTATCCAAGTGAGATGGTTATAAAAATCAGGAACTGAGCCAAATTTAGTAATTACAGTTTTCACTGTGGGGAAAGAATGGGGTAATGTGATAGTTTCTGGCATATCAAACCAGTAAACTCCACTGCGTCGATATGGTGCGGGAAAAATAAGTTCTTCTCGATCTGTATAGGGTTGAATTAAACGCCATTCACCATTTATCCATGCTTCAAAAGAATGCTGCAACCCTAAAAATGTGGTTCGCATCACGGTAACACCAGCACCACCAGAACCAGATACTAAATAACTTAAATGTATCTTTTCTGGTACATCAAATTGCGCGATTACTTGACTGACTAAGCTGTTAGAAATACCGGGAAAAATCCCCGTATTGATAATGGCGGTAACTCCAGCCTTAACAGCTTTTTCATGTAAATTTAGGGCTTTTTGGGTGTAGGAACGATGGTCACTAACATCAATATAATTGCTACCTTGATCAATGCAGATTTCTAAAACTTCTGTATCTCGATAGTGAAATGGTCCTGCACAGTGGATAACCAAATCAGATTGGGCGATCGCATCCCTTAATTTTTCAACTTCAGTCAAATCCAACACCAAAAACTTTACCCTCTCCCCTAGATCTAAATTCGTATCTGGGGAACGTCCAGTGATGGTAATATCTGCCTGTGTGTGGGTGAGAATATCATTAGCAACTGCGCTACCAATGCGTCCCCGTCCACCTAAAATCAATACACGGTATGTCATGACTACGGTTTGGACAAAATTATCTTTATTTCACCAGATTTCTGTCCCCTTTGTCATCAGTTGTAAGTATGATAAGACTCTATACTGCTTCAGGTGTATCATTATGTTAGTTTTCAGTGTTTTTAATATGTTCAAGACTTACGCAACTGGCAGATTTGTAGGGTGAGTCAGATGTCAAAAATCTATTTAGTGACAGTATTTCTGCACTATGATGCACCTTACAATAAATATTTGATGCGACACTTGCGTAAGTCCTAATGTTCTAACATTTAGTTGCATTGGGATCTTCAAATTCACCAGGTTGGCGGATAAGAAGTTCATTTAAGATCATTTGCTCTGAAGGATTTATTACCTGTAATCTCACCAAATCAGGTTGGACAGTTTGCCATGCAACTCGATATTTATATTTGCCATTAGTCCAGGTGAAAACAGGACGGGCTTGAGTACCAGATGCTATAGCACCAACCAAACAAACTTTTTTTCCTGTTTTCAGGTTTAAGTTTTTATAGTAATACTTACCTTGAACTTGCCAAAGAGTTAAATGCCAATTTCGCGGTTGACCCTGCACGTTAAAATATTCTCCCTCTGGAAAAGCGAGATTAGCCACAGCTTGACTTTGGACTGCGATATCTGTGACTATGGGCAAAGAAAAAGCTAGAACTAAAGCGATAGCTATTCCTCTAATTTGCATAATTGATTATAACCCTAGAAGTAATATATTTTAAGCTCCGTTATTCTATCATAATAGATTCATTTTAATAAACCATTGTTTAAATATTGTTTCTGCTGCTATGAGAAAGTTGTCGGAAACATCTAAATTATCTTCGGATATGTATATCGCTAAATCTATCAAGTCGCGGATCACTTGAGGTCTTTTTTTAATTGCAAACATCACTGCTAAATTGCACTTTGACGTTTGTTAGTTTTTTCACGAACTGCTTGACGAATATCTTCCCAATCTTGAGCAGTCATTTCTGTTGCATTTCCTGAGTTTAATCCTTCTAAGAGCATGGTTTGTAGTCGTTCGTTTGCTCTCTGTTTTTGGTCTTGTCGCACTAGTTCCCGAAAATATTCACGCTTCGCTGCTGTAACCTCCTTGCGCTACCTGTTCTTCTATATAATCGCGCATGGTATCAGGTAAGAAAATATTCATACTTTTCATAATGTGATTTCTTAAATCTACTTTTTTAAAGTACCGCATCTTCAAAATCTTTAATTGGACTTTGCAAAGCTTGATGAATTACTTCGTCTGTAACACTGGCAATTTGAATATGTTGCAATAAGTTTTCTATTAATTTACGTGCTGCTTCGCTACCAATTTTACGGCGTAAAATATAGAAAATATTGGTGACAGCGTGTCCTGAAACAAAGCCTTGCACCTGTTTTTTCATGACTGTATTTAATGCTTGTGCTGAGGCAACGACAAACGGTTGACGCTGTGCTAAAATATCCAGCAAAACATCGCTGTCAAATAATACTTTTTTCAACTATATTTCTCCTCTAGGTAATTAACATAACTTTCTTCTGGATTTTCTGATTCTAAGCTAATTACACCTATTAGGCTTTGTGTCCAGGGGTCAAGTTCAGATAAGGTTTCTAGGGTGGGTTGAGGAGGAATAGAGGATAGGGTTTCTTGTTGAATTGATGCTAGTAGGGTTTGCACAAGATTCCAGCGTTCTTTGATTGGTAATTTTAATACCTGTTCTTGCAATTGTTGTAATTCAATCATTACTTTGCTGTTAATTGTATCATTCACTATGATAACAGCTAGTTGATTTAGTTTGGGTGATAATTCTCAGGTGAGGTGAATGTTTCCAGGTGTATCTGTGATGGTTCTATTGCCTTCTCTTATTTACATGATAGTTGGTGATGGTTGGGTGAGATGATGTGAATAGATACAGGGTTTTTGGGTTGTAATTTAGGGTTATTAATGGTGGGTTATGTTGTTGTTCACCCACCTGTAAGAACTTTTTTAAGGTGAAATCCAGTTTTCTAATTTTAGCTCGGAAATTCGGCTATAATGACGAGTGTTGTTAGTTACTAAAATATGGTTTCTAGTTATTGCAACACTAGCAATTAATAAATCAAAATCTGCTAATGGTTGTCCTATTTTTCTAAGTTCTGCTTTTAATTCTCCAAACTTTTTGACAGCATTATTATCTAAATGTATAACTTCAACATCTTGAATAAATTTTTATGCACGAGTTAAATTTTCTGCTACTTTTTGGGAATTGTAAGCACCAAAATACAATTCAGCAACGGTGATGTTGCAAATAGAAATTTGCTCCCATCCTATTTTTTGAATTTTATCTCTAACGGAATTAATGTTTTTAATCCAGTAAATACAGGTGTCAGTATCTAATAAATAATTCATAAGCTAATATCATAGTTAGAAATAGTTCGGCTATTATAAATCTCTTTGACTATTTCTTCTGCTGTGCGTTCATCTTCCCAAGCACCATATTTTTCTATAAATGTGTCTAGTGGATGTGGTTTTTGTTTTTGGGTAGATGAAAAAGTTTTCTCATTTTCTATGTGTTGATTTTCTGGTTGTGGATAACGTTTTTTGAGTAATTGAATAAAATCTAGTAGTAAGATTTGCGCTTCTTCTGGTAAGGTGTCAATATCTTTAGATATTTCTGCAATTTTTATTACCATGATTAATTCCTCAATTGAGTAAATTTTTTCGGTATAATTCTATTATAAACTATGCACCAAAGATCCCCGACTTCTTTTCAATATTTTTCTATCATATCCATAATTAATCTTAGAAGTCGGGGATCTAAATCGGGTGAGGTTAATATTTTCAGGTGTATCTGTGATGGTTCTATTGTCTTCTCTTATTTATATGATAGTTGGTGATGGTTGGGTAAGATGATGTGAACAGATACAGGGTTTTTGGGTTGTAATTTAGTGTTATTAATGGTGGGTATTGTTGAATTTTCTTGCGTCAACCCAACCTAATTAATCATAGTTCTAAATCCTCATCTAATATTGTTTCAATGTCTATTGCACCATGAATAACTCGCAAAATATCAATTTCTGATTCAGTGATACGATAAAAAATCAGATATTTTCTAAATCCTTTAATTGATTGTTGTCGAATATCTGCTAAGTTGGGATGAGGAAAATCTGTCAATTTCCCCATAGCTGGAGTTTTTGCTAATTGTTTAAATGTTATTTCTGCTGCTATTAAAAAGCGGTCAGAAACATCTAAACTATCTTCTGCTATGTAGGTAGCTAAATCTATCAAGTCACGGATAACTTGAGGTCTTTTTTAAATTGCAAACATCATGGCTAAATTGCAATTTGACGTTTGTTAGTTTTTTCACGAACTGCTTGACGAATATCTTCCCAATCTTGAGCAGTCATTTCTGTTGTATTTCCAGAGTTTAATCCTTCTAAGAGCATGGTTTGTAGTCGTTCATTTGCTTTCTGTTTTTGGTCTTGTCGCACTAATTCCCGAAAGTATTCACTAACGCTGCTGTAACCACCTTGCGCTACCTGTTCTTCTATATAATCGCGCATGGTGTCAGGTAAGGAAATATTCATACTTTTCATAATGTGATTTCTTAAATCTACTTTTTTAAAGTATGGCAGATTTTGTCATTTTCTGCCATGATAATCAAGATAAGTATTTATATTTAGTAGTTATAGTAGCCAAAGATCCCCGACTTCTTTTCAAAATTTTTCTATCATATCCATAATTAATCTTAGAAGTCGGGGATCTAAATCAGGTGAGGTGAATGTTTCCAGGTGTATCTGTGATGGTTCTATTGTCTTCTCTTATTTAGATGATAGTTGGTGATAGTTGGGTGAGATGATGTGAACAGATACATTGTTGGGTTTCTTTGTGTCAACCCAACCTACGCAGTAATTTTTATTTTCATGAAACTAGTTCATCAATTTTTGCTATTTCATGATTTTTCTGATTTTGATAAAATTCTTCAAACAAGGTAAAAAATCTATCTACTGCGCTTTTTTCATCGGCTGAATGGAAAAGCAGAATACTTGACCATAATTGACCTGTTTCTACATTGAATTTGTGTCTTATCCATTGCAAAAAAGTTTGAAATTCTGTTTCTTCTGCTGTTAAGGGAATACCAATTTCTCGACGGGCAAAATAGTATCCATCTAAAAATGCTTGGAGGCTAAAAATAGAATTTTTACCTAAATACATTGCAGGTCTTTTTTTGATTTTTTGCAGTAAGTTGTAGAGATTATCCATATTTAACTCACTAAATTTCTAGGTTAAAAGTAAGTTTCTGTGATTTGAAACTCTAATCCTACATCTAAAATAGGTGAATAGAGATTCTGTATCCAGTTAGGTTAATTAATAGCAACAGAAGACTCAATAACTGATAACAAGAAACTCTTGATTTCTTGTATTAACGGATGTTGTTGCAATATCTTAATTTCCTCCTCATTTAGATTTCTAAGTATTTTGTCATTGAGGGACTGTTTATTATCTAAAACTGTCTCTAAAAATTCTTTAGGCTTACTTTGAGCTAATTGCCATTCTAAATCATTAAATTGACGTTTTGCTATTTTTTCAATTAATGATTTATCTTGTAAAAATATGGATTCTATTTCGGGAACTGCTAGAGAAACTTGAAAATAAATACCAGATGATGCTTGATTTAATACATATTTAATTAAATCTTTTTTTTCAAATATTTGCGATTCGTTATTTGTATCTGCATCTATGATAAGAGCAACTGGTGTTTTACGAGTAGCAAGCAATGAAGTAGCTAAAGAACGCGCTCGATAAGAACTTCCACCTGCTATAAATTGAATATCTTGAGTTAGATTTTTTGGTAATAATTTCTGTAAAATTTCTATGTCCTTATCACCTTCTGTGAGAATGTATGCTAGTTTCATGAAAAACCTCCTTTACAATGCTGTAATTATTAAATTATAATGTCGTAATTTGGGATACCTTTATGAACACAAACGCGATATTTTTTGATGAGAAATTTACATATAGATTTATTTTTTAATGAATATTCAATTTCTTCTCCTCCCCACAACAGAATGGTTTGAGGTGCTACAAACCCAGTTAATGTTACTGTAGCTTCTGTAAATCCACTGCGACTAAACACACTCCAAGCTACTTGCTACTTATTAGTCCATGTGGCTAGAAAACTCCCCAAAGTATTGTTTAAGCAGATTTTTAATTTCATTCTGTTTACTACCTTTGGCTAATCTAAGAACTTGTTGAGCAAGTTCACCATCTTTGAGACCAAAACATCCACTTATTCGTTTAGCCAAAGATTTACGATTATAATACTTTAGTAAATCTTTGTAATTGTTCATGTTGACTATTTCTTGAAAAAGGCGCTTGCTAGAGTTATAAATAAGGGATACATCAATATCTGCAACAAGTTTATCCAAAGCCTCTTTAAGTTTTGTCTCATCTTTAGATTTATCATCAAATAGATTGAGTTTGAATTTGATTTCTCTAGCAGTTCTTAGAGATATTTGCAGTTCTAATTCATCTTCAAGTGCTTTGAAAATATAATCAGAGACTTTTTTTAAATCATCTTCGGGATCTCTTTCAAGTGTTTGGCTAACAAGTTCTAAAATTTCAGGAGTCAAAAATAGGTTTTCTACTTCAGCGACTTCTAGAACGTAAATTCCATCGTTCAAAAGTTCTCTAATTTCATTTTCAACTCTTCTGTCTCTATCAATAATTCCATAAATCTGCAAATGATGGAGTTGATTACTAGCTTTAAGAGCTTTAACAGATTCGATAACTTGTGTACAACTACCTTGTGGAATTACAAGAAAGTTACTAAGTAGTGATCTGTAAAGGGTTATATCAAAACTGCCATTTTTTCCTTCAACAAAAACAACTTTCTTCCTACTACCAAGGATTTGAAGAAGCAACTCTTCTGGTAAACCATCTACCTTTTCAATCCGTTGCCAATCCCAATTATTACCATCATAAGACTTCAGCCATATTTTTTCTGCACTTTCTTGTGCTGCGGCAAAATCAACGTCATGAGTAATATATACAAAAAGACAATCTGGGCGTAATTTTTCAATTTCAGCCCACAAAGGAGCTTGAATAGATTTGTGTAAATGAATCTCTGGCTCGTCAATGACTATTATTCCATCTTGAGGTGCTGCTAAACATTGCCCAATTAAGTAGAATATAACTCTTTCTCCGTCACTCATCTCAGAAGAATTATAGATGTTATCTGGGAAGTCTCTGACTTTAGTTTGTATTCGCAACCCGCTAATAATTAATTCTCGATGAGGAAGAATTTTCTCCCAAACCTCTTTTACTTTATCGAGTTTAGTAGCAGGAGGTTCTATACGTTCTTCGCTTGCTTTTGCTGCATTACGGTATTTTGCATTCTCCTCAGTTTGATCAGAAAACAGATAAATCATCAATTTCTCATAATCGTTCAGTAATGAAATAGCTGGTTTCTGCTGCCATCTCTGATTCTGTTTGTAGCGGACGTAATTCACTCTGTTAGCATCATTAATATCCGGGTATCCACACAGTAAAATATTTTCTGCTTTATCAATTGACACAGGTGTTGTTGAGTCTGGCATTGATAATGACTTTTGTGCTGAAATACGGTGTACCTTTTGACTTTGTGGTGATTGTAAGTCAATCCAAGTACCTAATCGAGTTTTTCCTGAGCCATTAGCACCAATAAATAACAAACTACTGTTAGTTGATAATTTTTCAGTTTCCCGTGTTGTTGTAGGTAACTCTAATACTTTTTCCATAACTATAATTTAGGACTTGAATGTGTTGAATTGTACTTTGGTTAATTAAAATAAAAGCAGTAAATTTATTATAACCCCACCTAAGTAAAAACCTGGATGGGGGTATTATATTATCTTAATGCACCAACTCGATCGCCCGCTTAGTCAACGCTTCCGCAGTCAAACCATTAAACGCCATCAACTCACCCGCACTGGCGGTAGTTTCCCCACGCTTCCAGGCGAAAGAATCACGTTTAGAATTACTGCGTAACATGATCGGTTCTAACATCGCCGCAGCCCCACCTGTCACACCAATTAAGGCATCTCCACCAAACAATTGCTCAAAATCGGCATCACTTAAAAAACCGTTATCTGGTTCAGAACAAGTATCCCAAGCAGTATCATGAGGACGATATAAACGGCGGGGATTAATAATAGAAACAATCTTCACACCAATACCTTCAGTTTCTAAAAAAGCCGCCGCTTCAAACACAGGAATTAAAGTCAAATCGCCAATGACAGCAAATACAACAGTCTTCCCACCAGCCACTTCATGTAATAACACCGCACCATCAATTAAGCCTTTTTCAGTTTGGGCAAAGGTGCTACGAATTGGCAAAGGAGACTTACTAGCAGTAATCACAATGCCCTTATTTTTTGTTTGCAAAGCCCAGTTATAACAGACTTGAATACTGTTAGCATCTGGGGGAAATAATGGGAAGACATTTCCTGTTCTCATCAAAGATGCAAAATAAGCTTCAATTTCTGGTCTTTGGTGAGTCCAACCGTTGCGTCCTTGTTCTAAAGCCCCGGCTGTAAATAATGTAATTGTCGAGGGAGTTTGACGGCGTAATTCTGCCATTGCTTGGGTGACAGTTTGCCAAATTGGTAAACCATTGATAGCAAAAGATTCGTAAGAACACCACAAAGTTCTCGCCCCCATTAAGGATAAACCAGCAGCTAATCCGGCACAAGCATCTTCGCTCAAAGGTTCGTAAACTTGACCACCTGGGGCTTGATTATATAAATCATCGGTGGTGGGATGATTGATTTTTAAAGCTTGGTTAATGTTAGCAATTCCTGAAGCTTCGTTACCGTCAGCATTAGTCACGAGGAAATTTTTATCCTTATTTCCTACTATTCCCACTAACCTACCCATTGCGGTTGTCGCCACTTGGGGAACTGCCCCAACCTTATATTCTTCTAATGGTAATTCCCCTAAATCTGCTAAGGGTAATTCAAATTCTGTCACCACTGTTTTCGCAGCGGGTCCACCTCCAGCCCGTTCGGCATTTGTCCGCACAATTTGCCATGCTGCGGCTGATAATGCCCGTTTTTGTAATGCGGTAGCAATATGGGGCGCGTCTAATGTATCTTTAGGATAGAGGTTGTGTGATTTTGCACCCAAGGCGTGAACCCCTGCACCTTTGAGTTGTTTGATAATAAATACCGTCAATTTCCCGCTAAGTGCAGAACGGGCAGCTTTATCCATACCTACTAATACCGCTTTGGTAAATTCTAGGCGGTTGGCAAAGGAAAATGCGGTACTATCTACATATTCACCGGCTTGATTTTGGTCGTCAAAATCTTTGGCATTTACTAACACGACTTCGGCAAAACCGTTACCTTGCCAATAGGCTATCATCTCTGCGTTGGTTTTCAAAGATACCATGCTGTGGTGTTCTTGGCTGTAACCGTTCCACACCAACACGGGTAAAAAGTTGGTGACGGTGGGGTAAGCAGTGTTGAAATGCGCCATTGAACTCATGATGTAGGGTTCACCCAGTCCCCCGTCTCCCAGGGTGAAGGGGAAAAGTTTGTCACGGTGCAACAGTGCTGCGGCCATGGCGAAATGTTGTCCTTGTCCCAGGGGTCCTGCGGGGGCGAGAATACCGGGAATGTAGCCGGAAAGGTGTCCTAATAATCCATGCTTTTCTCGAAAGCGATCGCGCAATTGTTGTACTGTAGAAATGCCCATGTCCTCTAAGGAACGGTCTAGAAACATGGCGCTATAGAAACCGGGGGCGTGGTGTCCCACTTCCGTGATAATGTTTTTATGTCCCAGCATGACCAAAGCTGCATAAGCTTCCGCTTGGCTGGCAAAACCGCCGGGATGTCCAGAAGCCTTACTACCAGTGATTTGTAGAGTTAGGTAGCGCAAGGCATCAGCCGCGAGTAGAGTTTGATATACTGCATTTGTATCTGTTGGGGATGCGATCGCACTCTGACCCGATTCTATCACCGGTTTTGCACCATATTTTTCAAAATCTGGCAGTGCTTCCCCAAAATATTGAATCCCTTCACAAAAATTTGGAATTGCAGAAGATGCCTTTGTCGTAGTAGCTGTCATGCTGAGTACCTTAATAAAAAGCCAATAAACTGGATATGCTCGTTTAATGTAACCAAAATTTTACATCTTCGCGGTTGTCACAGTGAATTGCTTTTTCGCAATCTCAGCATAAGCAACTTAAATATAGCAATGCTATTTGATATCAAGTCCGAGCAGGGGGGCTTTCTAGCAGCGGCTGGAAAAGTTATTTTGACAGACATGAATAATAAAACTCTTGTGGTGCGGGCAAGATGCCCGCCATGTACCTCACAAGAGTTAAACTACCAAATAGACATCTGTGTTGGAAAAATCAATTGTCAATATCTTGTTGTTGTAGAAACCGAGTGGAAGGAGATATGGACCTATTAACTTATCTAAATCATCACCAATAATATTGCCATAATTACTACTCCATAAAGGAATAAAAGTATTACCTCCTGATGTTGACTCCATTTCTGTTAAAGTTAGTTGATGAAAAAGCCTATTCAACTTGACAAAAGATAATTCGGTTTTCATGATTGCAGCCATTGCCTTAATTCCCAAATCAAAAAGTGAGCAGTTGTCCAAATTTATTGTGGGTATGATGGGTAAAATATCTGATAATAAATGCCCTAGAAAAACAGCATTTTACCCTAAAATAACTAAAGTCTTTGTAGCATTAGTATGTTAATAAAAATGAATTAATTACCAAGAATTTATGACAACGTATATTGACCTGGAGTAGTCTACAGTGGCGACCTTATTATCGCGGATGCCACTATCTACACCTTTAACATCACCAGTCCCTGTAGTCTCCACGTTTCCAGTATTACTCGATATAAAATAATTATTGACGCTGCCACCACTACCACCAGATACAGTCTCTGTTTCAGGCAGAGATAGTTCACGAAAAAGACCGTTTACATTATTATTCGTTAAGTCAGCGATTACGATTTTCTTCATTTTATTATCCTCTTGCTTAAGAGTTAATTATTCTCCGAGGTTTTGTACCTAACTAAATTTAAAATAATATAAATATTCAATAGAGATAAAGCTTTATGCACATTAACTTAAGACCTAAGTTACGGAATTTTGTCTTAAGGTTTAACTTTTATATGTTGGTATTATCAAATTAAAATAATAGGAAATTTCAATATCAAAAATATTTTTAGATATTATTACAGGACATAAGCCGCAGAATTTTATCTAAAAATTTAACCTTTATATATGTGTTGAGATTATAAGATTAAAATAATACAATTTTTCGATATAGTAAAGCTAGATGCACCTGATTTTAGGACATAATTCAAGGGATTTTGTCTGGAAACTTGATCCTTTGATGCTAATTCTGAGGATAGATACCCATACTGAAATTTTGCCGAACAAGCAATATTTTGTCTGCTTAAAGACTTATCATTACAGCAGCAGGGGGATAAATAATTCCGTCACTCGGTTGTCAATGAGTACATTTTTCATATATTGCTATATAGTAAACATAAAGTTTTATGAAGCGAGGGCTAGGAATGTACATAGTACAGATTGCCTCAGAATGCGCTCCTGTAATCAAAGCCGGAGGGTTAGGGGATGTTGTTTACGGACTTAGCAGGGAACTAGAAGGACGAGGAAATACAGTTGAACTGATCCTACCCATGTACGACTGTATGCGCTACGACCATATTTGGGGGCTGCATGATGCCTACCTCAACCTGTGGGTTCCCTGGTATGGTGGAGCCATTCACTGTTCAGTATATTGCGGTTGGGTACATGGTCGGGTTTGTTTCTTCATTCAACCTCACAGCGAAGACAACTTCTTTAATAGAGGTTGTTATTACGGTTGTGATGATGATAATATGCGTTTTGCATTTTTCAGCAAAGCTGCTTTAGAATTTCTGCTACAAAGCAATAAAAAACCAGACATCATCCATTGTCACGACTGGCAAACAGGTTTAATTCCCGTCATGCTGTATGAAATTTACAAATATCATGGCATGGAATATCAAAGAGTTTGTTACACCATTCACAACTTTAAACATCAAGGTATGGGTGGTGTGGAAACTCTGGAAGCAACTAATTTAAATCGACCAGATTATTACTTCCAATACGATAAACTGCGGGATAACTTTAACCCCTTTGCCATCAACTTTATGAAAGCGGGGATTAATTACTCAAATGCAGTCACCACAGTTTCACCCAACCACGCAATAGAAGCCCAAACCAGTGAAGTTGGTTGCGGTTTAGGTCATACATTGCATTTACAAAAAGAGAAATTTACTGGAGTTCTCAACGGGATTGATTATGATTTTTGGAATCCCGAAATTGACCCTTACATTTCCCATAATTATAATTGGCATGATTTTGAACAAAAAGCATATAACAAAAAAGCTTTGCAAGAACGGCTGATGTTAGCCCATGCGGATAAACCCATTGTGGCTTATATCGGTCGATTAGATAATCAAAAAGGCGTGCATCTTGTCCATCATGCTATGTATTACGCCTTGAGTAAAGGAGCGCAATTTGTATTACTAGGTTCAGCGACAGAACCAGCAATCAATGCTCATTTTCAACATGAAAAACAATTTTTAAATAATAATCCAGATCTACATTTAGAACTGGGCTTTAATGAAGAATTATCCCACCTCATTTATGCTGGTGCAGACATGATAGTTGTCCCCAGCAATTATGAACCTTGTGGGTTAACTCAAATGATTGGTTTAAAATACGGTACTGTTCCCATTGTGCGTGCGGTTGGTGGACTGGTAAACACAGTATTTGACCGAGATTACGACCAAAATTTACCCCCAGAAAAACGCAATGGTTATGTATTTTATGACATGGATAACCAAGCGTTAGAATCAGCAATGGCACGAGCAATTGATTTGTGGTATCAGCAGCCTGAACAGTTCCAACAACTAGCTATTCAGGGTATGCAATACGACTACTCATGGAATGTTCCTGGAGCAGAATATTTAGAGATTTATGACTGGATCAGACACAAATGGTAAAAATCAACTGCCCCTCTCCCTACTTTCCTGAAGAAAGTGTAAGTGGATGGATGTTACTTTTCAACCTGATATTAATCTCACCCTCCAGCTAACGCTGTGATGGGAGCATTCTTGTCGAGCTTGGGTAATTAGAACAGGACTTACGCAACTTGCATATTAGTAGGGTGCGTCAGATGTCAAAAATCTGTTTATTGACAGGATTTACGCAGTCTGACGCAGCCTACAACAGATGTTTGATGTGTCACTTGCGTAAGTCCTATAAAAGAGTAAAAACCAGCTGGAATAACCAACTGGTTTGAACTTTATTGAAAAAGTAGCAAACTAAGTAGGTAGGTGTGAATATTTATCGCTGGGACAAGGCAGAAGGCAGAAGGGAAGAGGGGTTTATTCAGTAGCCTCTCACGAGCAACTTACGTTATTGGGCATCTGGTAAGAAAATACGGCATACAAGATGGTGAATTCCCACACCTCTGTTTTTACTCCAGACGATTATAATGTGAGATGCCTTGATAGCCTGAGATGAAAAATGTTAATAGCAATTTAAGCTATTGTGGATAAAACTTACATAAAAAGTTAACAGGAACTAAGTAAGCTGTGATGAATGCTGTATTACCTCGTTTTTTGAAGTCAGCCTACCGAAAAGAACCTATAATCAGTGCATTGGTAACAATGGGTATAGTAGATGCCCTGATTGGTGGTTTAGATGACAGCTGGTCATTGTTCGCTTTTGGCTTAGGAACAACAGGAGTAGCCCTGGCATTTAAGTTATGGCGGATGCAGCAGCATCCCCCTTTACCAGAGGAAACAGTTGTACAACATTATTTACCACCTCAATCCTCTAGTCCACCTTTACCAATCATGACGGTTTCCAAGAAAAGACCACGCCAGTAGATAATGCTAAGTTTTTGGTGTTGTAAGAAGTGAGGGGCAACTGTGAGGACTGAAGGAAGAAGGGAAAGTAAAACTGTCATTCGCTCTTGTCTGAGCTTAGGATTTTTGGCAGTAGTGGCTTTGTCAATTCCCGTTGGACAAGAATTATCCACTCATCCTGCTTATGCTGCTAATGAAGTAATTACCAACTCCTCCGATAGCGAAAGTTTTGCCAATCCCCGACTGCTTCGTACTTTACAAGGACACACGGGAACTGTTAAATCACTCAATTTCAGCCCCAATGGTAAACTTTTAGTCAGTGGTGGCTCAGAAAATGAGCCGATAATTCGCTTCTGGAATCCTCAAACTGGCAAAAAACTGGGAATCATTAACAGAGCGCATCAGGGATCTGTGGACTCTATTTTAATTTCCCCAGATGGTCAAACCTTGGTCAGTTGCGGTAGTGATTACAGAATTAACCTTTGGAATCTCAAAAATCTAGAGTTTAGCCGTTCCTTCGTTGGACATACCACTTCTGTACTTTCATTAGTAGCGACTCCTGACAGTAAAATTCTTGTCAGTGGTGGTTTAGATGGGATTCGTCTGTGGGATTTAAAACAACAACTACCACTGGCTACGCTAGTCCGCTTTGATAATGCAATTTATACCTTGGCCATTAGTCCTGATGGGCAGACTTTAGCTAGTGGTGATAACAAGGGTGTTGTTAAGCTGTGGGACTTGAATTCTCGTAAATATATCCGGCAGTTAAAAGCCCATGCTCAAATTGTAACGGGGTTAGCTTTTACACCTGATGGCCAAAATTTAGTGAGTTCTAGCCGGGATAAAACTATTAAAATTTGGAATGTTAATAACGGTGTGCGAGTCCAAACCCTGACAGGACATAATAATTGGGTGAATACAATTGCAATTAATCCCGATGGAAAAGTCCTCGCTAGTGGTGGACAAGATGGGATTAAGTTGTGGGATTTAACTACAGGTCAGTTAAAAAATCAACCAAATGAAAATAATAATTCCGTGAGTGCGTGGGCGCAACCCATCAAAGATATTGCTTTTAGTCCTGATGGTAAAATACTAGCCAGTGGTGGATTAGATGATAAAATTAATATTTGGCTGCATCAGTAATTATTCTAAAAGTTAGAAGTATTTTGTTGTGCTAGATACCTTGCTTTCAGAGCTAAAGCAATGGCGACAAAAGCTATAGTTAGAGGCATAGTTATATACCGTAGATTGACGAGGGAAATTGACTGACTAAAAACCATCGCTATCCAGTTGATAGCAATGCCATAAAATAGCATCCAGAAGAATATACCAACAGGAGTCATCATTGCTAATAATTTAGCTGTTCGTGCTGCTCTTCGGTAGCGTAGCAACCTTAAAGTCAGCCAACATCCCAATACTTCTCCAAACCACCAGCCAAAAATAAACCCGATAAAAGGGGGAAATAAGCCATCTAGAGTGGCATTGGGCATGAACATTTTTACATAACCAATACCTAAAAAATGACCTGGATATATGAGTAGGGCAGCCCCTATTACACTACCTATACCTGCGGCCAGGTATCCGTTCTTTTTATATTGCTGCAAAGACATAATCTCAACTTAAGCTTTCATGTTTGTGTACAGTTATTTATAGCCCTGGACAGGGTGGTTAGGACATCAATTGATAATGAAACTCCCACTACAAAAGGGTTTTACTCCTGACTCCTGACTCCTGACTCCTGACTCCTACTATAGATTCAAAATTAAACAACATATTTCCGCAAATCCAAAACCCACAACCTACTCAAATGATGTTGGGAAACTGCTATATAAAACCTAATATCCCAATACCCGACTTTTTTGAAAAATCGGGGATCTATAGCTGTAGCCAGGATAATTAGGACATGATCACTCCTTGAAACCAAAGAATAACAAGAAGGGTTTTACTCTTGCCTCTTGCCTCTTGCCTTCTGCTATATTTGCGACTAGTTACGTAAGTTTGGTTATAAAAAAACCCCCTGGGTGGGGGACTGTAATTATTCAAGTGGAGTGAATAACCAAATAATTAATACCTACAGTAGATAGAGTAATCCGAACAAAATAATCCAAATTACGTCTACAAAGTGCCAGTACAATTCAGCGGCTTCAATACCGAAGTGCTGTTCGTTGCTATAGTGTCCGGGAGTGCGCGATCGCCACAACACTGCCAAAATCGCCAAAACACCGATAGTGACGTGTAAACCGTGAAACCCAGTTAAAACGTAAAATGTACTAGCGAACAAATTGGTAGTTAAACCAAATTCCAGATGGGTATATTCATAAACCTGCCCCACCAAGAAAATCGCACCCATAGCCGCAGTAATAGCCAACCAGGTACGCATTCCCTTGGCATCATTCTTTTTGATAGCAGTATCAGCATTGTGCATGACAAAACTGCTGGCAATCAGATTAATAGTATTCACACCAGGTAACAACAGTTCTAAATCTGGTGTACCGGCGGGAGGCCAGACAGGTAAGGTAGAACGGAAAGCTAAATAAGCTCCGAACATCCCCATAAAAATCATTCCTTCAGCAACCAGGAACACAACTAACCCAAACAAGCGATGGTCTGGATGTGCTTCGTGATGAGCATCTACCGCCGCATGATGATGATTCTGTTCGATTTTAGCTGGGTCAATTATTTGACTTTGCATGAATTTCTAAATTGGTAATTGGTAATTGGGAAATAAGGGAACAGGGAACAGGGAACAGGGAACAGGCAGAAGACAGAGGTTATTTAATTTGACTTTTGAGTTTTGACTTTTAATTTTCCTCCCATCTCCCCATCTCTACTGTTACCTGTCAACTCATTTACACATTAGACTCAATAGTTGGATAGGGTTCGTCTGGTTTGGCGATTAAGACTTGAGTGACATCAACTTTTTTCTCTTTTACGCCGTAGTCGTAGGGGCCAGTAGTTAAAACAGGGAGTGTCTCAAAATTCTCAATTGCTGGTGGTGAAGTTGTCATCCACTCTAGGGTAAGTGCGCGCCAAGGATTATTAGGCGCTTTTTCACCATAAAACCAACTCCATACGGCATTGATGAGAAAGGGTAATGTCGAAATAGCTAGGATATAAGACCCGTAAGTACAGATTTCATTCAAAGAAGTGAATTTGGGGTCATATTGGGCAATACGACGATTCATACCCATCATTCCCAGTTTGTGCATGGGTAAAAAGGTCATATTCAAACCAACAATGGTCAAAACAAAGTGAACCTTACCCCAAAATTCGTTCATCATTCGTCCCGTCATTTTTGGGAACCAATGATAGATAGCGGCAAAAATGCCTAAGACGCTACCACCAAAAAGAACATAGTGCAGGTGTGCAACTACAAAATAAGTGTCGTGAACGTGAATATCAAAGGGGACTGCGGCTAACATCACGCCACTCACGCCACCGATAACGAATGTACCCACAAAACCTATTGCAAATAACATGGGGCTATTTAGTGCGATTTTGCCACCCCACATAGTTGCTAACCAGCTAAAAATTTTGATCCCTGTGGGGACAGCGATGATCATGGTGGTGATCATGAAGAACATCCGTAACCAGCCGGGGATACCACTGGTGAACATATGGTGCGCCCAAACGATTAGCCCCAAAAAGCTGATAGCTAGGGAAGAATAGGCGATCGCTTTATAACCGAAAATGGGTTTACGAGAATGAATTGGGATAATCTCAGAAATTGCCCCAAAGAAAGGCAAAATCATGATGTAAACCGCTGGGTGGGAGTAGAACCAGAACATATGCTGGTAAACTACCGGATCACCTCCACCGGTGGGGTTAAAAAATGTTGTTCCTGCTAATAAATCAAAGGAAAGTAGAATTAGCGCCCCGGCAAGTACAGGTGTAGATAGTAACACTAAAGCCGAAGTTGCCAACATCGCCCAACAAAACAAGGGCATTTGATGGACTCCCATGCTGGGAACACGCATTTTCAGAAGGGTAACGATAAAGTTAATCGAACCCAAAATTGATGATGTACCCAACAGCAGGACGCTGATAATCCAAATAGCTTCACCCACTTGACCTGTTACCAAGCTTAAAGGAGGGTAGGAAGTCCAACCGGCATCTGGTGCATCACCCACCGCCAAACTAGCGATCAGTAGCACACCCGCAGGGGGAATCATCCAAAAAGCTACAGCATTTAAGCGAGGAAATGCCATATCCCTAGCCCCAATCATTAAGGGGATGAGATAGTTAGCAAAACCAGCCCCTGCTGGTACAATCCACAGGAAAATCATAATGGTGGCGTGGAGTGTGAACAGGCTGTTATAGACCTCTGGGGTAACAAAATCTACCTCTGGTGTGCGGAGTTCTGTCCGCACCAAGTCAGCCATCACACCGCCAATGCAGTAGAAAATAAAGGATGTAACTAGGTATTGAATACCAATTACCTTATGGTCGGTATTGAATGTAAAAAATTCCCACCACTTTCTCACCCCTGGTTCTTCCTGGGGGGTGGGAATATTGGCAGTTTCTTGTAATTGTGCTTGTGTCATAGTCAATTAGTCATTAGACATTAGTGATTAGTCATTAGCCGTTGACCGATAATTCCTTGATGGTATAAGCCCCTCCCTGGATTTATCCGTGGAATCAATCCAAAATCCAAAATCCTGTTAGAGGATGACTAATGGTGAACTTGATGCACCATTTCTGCGTGAATGCCCATTTCCTTAGTGTAGGGAGCGAGAAATTCATCTGGGGATAAATCCGCAGGGTTGATAGCAACTGCTTGATTGAGAGTATCTTTACTAGCAACTAGCTGTTCTTGCATCCAAGTTTCATAAGCCTCTTGGGACTCTATTACTACTTGGGTTTGCATTGCTCCGTGGTAGGGGCCACACAGTTCCGCGCAAATCAAGGTATAGCTGCCCTCTTTTCTGGGTGTGAAGCGAACCTCTGTTTGTCTACCAGGGATCACATCTTGTTTAAGGCGGAATTCTGGAACCCAAAAGGCATGGATGACATCGTTAGCGGTCATGTTCATTTGCACTTCCTGTCCGATGGGAACATGGAGTTCCCCAGTAGTCACGCCTGTATCTGGGTATGTGAACAACCAAGCGTACTGGAGGGCAGAGACGTTAACGACTAATTGCGGTGGTTGTCCCTCTTTTTCCTGACTTGCTCCCAAGGAGGGCGCAACACTACCGACACCGGGAGCATTCCGCAGTTGGGGAATTTCTGCATTGCGGACTGCTGCGGTGGCCGGGTCTTGCATGGCCTGGTCAGATTTTGCTTGGTTCAGATTTGGTTCTGTGCTGGGAGGTGTATCGCTTAAAGTGGCAGCAATAGCAGTTCCTGGCATGGACATTGATTGTTCCATCATCAGTCTTTCAGGGGCTGCATGGACTGCATGAGGATCAAATCCACCGATTTGGTTGTATACATCAAAGCTGTAAACCGAAATACCGATCACGATAATTGCTGGGATCGCCGTCCAGAGTATTTCTAGCGGTACATTACCTTCAATTGGTGGCCCGTCTTCGTTATCACCTGCACGCCGACGGTATTTAAATGCTGAGTAGATTAAAACACCTTCTACTATTAGAAATATACTTACGGAAACAGTTAGCATCGCGCTAAATAAACCATCTATCAATACGGCTTCATCTGATGCGGCTGTAGGCAACAGACCGTGATTTTGACCGTACCAGAGGCTGACTAGGGTTAGCACGATGCCAATGAGTAATGTCCAGATCGAACTTGGAATTTTCACGGCTTACTTGATTTAATTGACTACGTTATCTCAAAGTAACTCACTTACTAAGGTAGTGCAGCCTTGGGGATATGAACTCTCAATGTCTGAAATTTTTATTAATTTTTTTGACTAGTTAACTAATCGTGAGTAAAAGGTATTAATGTGATATATCCACGAAAAAATGATAATTAGTACAGAAATTTAAGCAAAATTTTCGGAAATTTTAAATAATTTTCATTATTTAATGATTCACATCTTAAAAAATACCTAAATCTTACAGCTAAAAGTACCTGAAGTGATTCAAAGTATAAGTGAAAGCCAATCGAGAAACCCTAGCCCATACGTTAGGGTGTAGATAGGTCTGGACTGATCAAATAGATAATTTTAAGAAGATCTACCTCAAGCGGGGATAAGGTATCGTTGATGAACGAATTTGTCCTAGAACAACAAAATGAAGCGGCAGCCCAACACAACAGCCCCAAGGAAGTCATTCGTCGCTTGGTGTGGAAAATTTGCATAGCCACATTAATTTTGATGGCCATAGGCAGTGCCACCCGCGTTATGAATGCTGGACTTGCTTGCCCAGACTGGCCGTTGTGCTATGGGGAATTGGTGCCAGCCAAGCAAATGAATCTTCAAGTATTCTTGGAGTGGTTTCACAGATTAGATGCGGCGTTGATTGGTTTTAGCGCGATCGCTCTGGCCGGTTTATCCTGGTGGCATCGTCGTGTTTTACCCAACTGGTTGCCTTGGGCATCAACATTGTCCCTGTTTTTAATTGTCTTCCAAGGGGTTTTGGGAGGACTAACCGTTACCCAACTGTTGCGGTTTGATATTGTGACTGCCCATTTGGGAACGGCACTCTTGTTTTTCATCGTCCTGTTAGTCATCGGTACGGCACTTACCCCCTATCAGGGAACTGGAACCGTTGGTAAGCTGCCTTGGGTGGGTTTAGTTGCTGCTGTTTTGGTTTATTTGCAAAGTCTACTCGGTGCTTTGGTAGGTTCTCGCTGGGCGTTGCATCAATGCTTTGCCGGAGATCAACTCTGTGGTGTGATGTACAGCCATATTTTTGGGTTGCTACCACCAACGGCGGCTACTTTGGCAATTGTGTTTATATCCTGGCGCACACCAGCACTACATCCCACATTGCGACGACTGGCAAATATTGCTGGGAGCTTGTTGATTTTACAACTACTGTTGGGAGTTGCCACTTTCCGACTACATCTACAAGTCGAGCCTCTAACCGTTACTCACCAAGCTGTAGGTGCTACTTTGTTGGGTACTTTGGTGGTGTTTACGGTTCTAGCACTACGTGACAGAACAATTTGTAACTCGTAATTACATCAGTTATCGAGTTATGGCTGGTAATTGGTAATTGGTAATTATCTTCACTGTCACCTCTCACCTGTTCCCTGATAACTGATAACTGATAACTGATAACTGACAAAGGAAGTAGAGCCAACATGATTGAGACTAATGTCTCTCGCCACCACGATACATTTCTCCAGGTGATTCAAAGTTATTACCAGCTAACCAAGCCTCGGATTATTCCGTTGCTGTTAATTACAACCGCTGGCAGTATGTGGATTGCTGCTAAAGGGCAAGTAGACCCTTTGCTGTTGCTAGTAACGCTGATTGGTGGTACTTTGGCTGCTGCCAGCGCCCAAACAATTAACTGTATCTATGACCGAGATATAGATTATGACATGGAACGGACGCGCCATCGTCCTATGCCTTCTGGTAGGGTGCAGCCCCGTGACGCGTTAATTTTTGCGATCGCTCTGGCTGTGGGTTCTTTTACTCTCCTAGCAGTATTCGCCAATCTCCTGGCTGCACTTTTAGCATTTTCTGGGATCGTTTTTTATGTTTTGGTCTATACCCATTGGCTAAAACGTCACAGCACTCAAAATATTGTTATCGGTGGTGCTGCGGGAGCAATACCAGCTTTAGTCGGTTGGGCTGCGGTAACTGATACTTTAAGCTGGGCGGCTTGGCTAATTTTTGCCATTGTCTTTTTATGGACTCCGCCTCATTTCTGGGCTTTGGCGTTGATGATTCGGGATGACTACGCTAAAGTTGGCATACCCATGTTACCTGTGGTAGCAGGTGATAAAGCCACAGTCCGGCAGATTTGGTACTACACTGTGATTACCGTAACTGCCACGGTATTACTGTTTTATCCTTTACACGCTAGTGGGATTGTTTATGTAGTGATTGCTCTGACTTTGGGCGGGGGATTTGTCCACAAGTCTTGGCGGTTATTACAAAACCCAGAGGATAAGACTATAGCTAGAGAGTTGTTCTTATATTCCATTTCTTACATGATGTTGTTGTGTTTGGGGATGGTGGTTGATAGTTTACCGATTACTCATCATCTGGTGAGTACAGTTCTTAATCAGCTGCACTTGGTTAGTTAGGGAAATTGGCGCAATAGTGCAGAACAAAAAAGCGATCGCATTCTCATTTGTAGGGGTGCGATCGCTACATTTTAGCGGTAAAAATGAACCAATTTTTGATTATCTCTTTATCTCGTTCCTAGTCCGAGACTGGGAATGCCATCACAGAGGCGCTGCCTCTCTTTCACTCAAGGCAGAGCCTTATATAGGACTGGTATTTGATTTTTGAAATTATCTGTGTAGAGAGGGAACAGGGAACGGGGAACAGGGAACAGGGGAAGTGTACGGAGTGTTTTTCAAGAATCAAATATGATTCCTATAGAATCCATTCCCATACTCTGTATGGGAACGAGAAAAAACGGAAAAAGAAAAAATATAGCACTTCGTAACACCCAGATCCCCGACTTCTTTTTTAAAATTGTAAATAAATTATAAATTAATGTCAGAAGTCGGGGATCTTATGGTTCGGGGATCTGGTTACTAGCTCAGAGATCGTAAATTAAACACTCTAAGGCATCTGGATACATTTCGCAGTAACTTTCTAGGGAAGTTTGACGATGTTTTGCTTGTTTTTGATGTGCGTTTTCTGCTTGCAATTCTTCGACAATATCCCAAGCTACAGCACAATTAGGTGAATTAATACCATTGTGATCACAAACTTCTCTGGCTTCAGTAATAGCTTCAAGAATTGCTTGTTGAATGGTTTGAGGTTGGTTGAGTCCGGAGTTATTCTTAGCAGCTTGAACTCCGTCGAAAGTTGTCATGATATTTTCACCTTTTTTGAGTGAGATAAAGATTGAGCGGGGGGTAAATGGGGATCTCGATTAATTCTCATACTTCTGGTGACATCTTCTGAAAACTTCACCGAGCAGTATTGGCTAAACTCTGATTAACGGTAACAATTCAAAGAGAATTTTTTAGTTAGTTACTATACTTTTTAAGCCGCGAACACTTTTCTTTGGTTTTATATGATGTCCGGCAAATCACCCTAAATATGTCATTGCGAGTGGAACTTCCACGTATCCCTGACGGGAGGCGTATGACTGTGATTTCCTAGATACAGAGGGAGGTGTGCGTGCTGGAACTGCGCTGGTTTTACACCGACTCCAAGATATGACAAAGCTAAGTGGTGTTGAAACAGTTGTTTTGCGATCGCGTTGTGAGGGTCCGACTTGGGAACCACAGTCCATTGACATCAACAAGTCCTATCAGAAGATAGAAAACTTACAGGAAACTAAAAGTTAGTATGAAAAGCTGAATTTACGAGATTTTACTGGGTTGCATTGTCCCTTAACCCAACCTACGTTAAAATTTTCTGAAAAATCACTGAAATTGCTGAAAAACAAGTATTCTTGTCAGTAAGGATATTCCAGAACACTCAGGATAATTATACTACTGGCACGATGGTAATAACTGAAAAGAATTTTTATAAAGCCACTAACCCTGCACGCACTCTTGTAGCGCGGAATGTGGAAGATCAAAAATGTTATATTGACTTTTCTGAAGTGCGTGGTGAGGATATCATCAGCACTATCAAAGATAGTATTACAGTGTGGAATACGGATATACCTACCTGTAACTTATTTACTGGACATATTGGTTGCGGTAAATCGACAGAATTATTACGGTTACAAGTAGAATTAGAAACAGAAGGTTTTCATGTTGTCTATTTTGAATCTAGCGAAGATTTAGAAATCACAGATGTAGATATTGCTGATGTGTTTCTGGCTATTGCTAGTCGCATTAGTAAAAGTCTCGATACAATCGTACTCGAAGAACCGAAAAAATTTCAGGAATTACTTCAAGGTGCATGGAATATCTTAAACTCTGAAGTTACAGGTGTGAAAGCCAAAATTCCTGGTGTTCCAGAAGTTGGGGTTAATCTTGACGGACAAAAGTTTTCTCTGTCTTTGGGTATTGGGGAAATCACCACAAAAATGAAAAGTGATTCCACATTAAGAACCAAAATCAATCAATATTTGGGACCACAGAAAACCAACTTAATACAAGCAATTAATCAAGAACTTTTAGAGCCTGCCATTTCTAAACTCAAACAACAAGGTAAAAATGGTTTAGTTGTCATAGTTGATAACCTAGACCGCATAGATAATACCGTTAAACCCTGGGGTCGGACACAACAAGAATATCTCTTTGTAGACCAAGGTGAATATCTGACTAAACTGAATTGTCATGTTATTTATACCATGCCTTTGGCTTTGAAATTTTCCAATGAATATGGCATACTAACTCAACGATTTCCAGAACGCCCAAAAATATTACCAATGGTTCCCGTTAAGTGGTCAGATGGTAGAATCCATGAACGGGGATTAGCACTAATGCGACAGATGATTTTAGCTAGAGCATTCCCTAATTTAGCACCAGAAGACCGCTTAAATAAAGTTACTGAAATTTTTGACACTCCAGAAACTTTAGACCGTTTGTGTCAGGTTAGCGGTGGTCATGTGCGCGATATTTTGAAGTTATTAAACCCCTGGATTATGAAAGATAAAATATTTCCTCTCCAGAGTAACACTTTAGAGCAGATTATTCGTGAACTACGTAACGACTTCTCCTTAAGACTTTCTGCTGAAGAATGGCAATTATTACGTCATGTCAAAGAAACTAAAGAAGTTAGTGATGATCAAGGATATCAGAAATTAATCCGCAGTAGATTTGTATTTGAATATCGAGATAAAGGTGAATTATGGTTTGATGTAAATCCGATTTTAGCAGAATCAGAAAATTGTCAGAATCAGGATATCCAGGATTAAAGGATTAACAGGATTAAGATACATCATAGCCCTCTCCTCGCTTGCGGGGAGGGGGTTGGGGGTGGGGTTCTTGGATTAAAGGATTTAGATCCCCTTCGATCAATGTTATTATTTATCAAGATTAAAGTCAGAAGTCGGGGATATTATTTATCACTCATTAACACTATGACAAACTCAAAACAACTAGAAGATTTAGCATGGTCTTTAGAAGCATCTCAGGGAGAATTCAAGCTAATTTTAGCTAAGTGTAATTATCTCAAATTGCAAAATCAACTCATTCAAGAATTACAGAAAATTTGTCAAATTGAAATTCAAATATTACAACTAAACCCATCAGAAATAACATTATATAACGCTATTCAAGAAGAATTTGATCAGGAAATTCAAGCATTAATGATTGTCGGTTGGGAATCATTACCGAATTTATCGAAAATGTTCAGTTCAGCTAATCAAGTCCGAGAAGAATTTAGAAATAATTGTAAATATCCGGTAGTGCTATGGATTAATGATGCAATATATCAACAAATTATTGAATCTGCACCTGATTTAGAAAGTTGGGGAATTACTATAAATTTTCCTCTTACTTGTGATGAATTAATTAATTTACTCAAATCAATAATAGATAAAATATTAAATGATGATTTGAAGGGAGATTTACAAGAAATTGAATTAGCATTACAAGACTTGCAAAAATTTGGACAAGATTTAGAAACAGATTTTCAAGCTAATTGTAATTTTTTACAAGGATTTATTGCATATACCAAAAATCAATTAGATACAGCTATTAATTACTATCAACAAAGTTTGGATTTTTGGCAAAGAAACAATAATTTAGAAATTCAAGGTAAAATACTTTATAATTTGACAATTTGCAATTATGAAAAATATAAACCTAACCCCCTAACCCCCTCCCCTACTAGGGAAGGGGGAGAAGTTATAAATTATCTGCAACGAACATTAGATATATTCAAAAATGCTCAACGTTTAGATTTAATTGCTAATTCTTTATCAAGATTTGGGTTAATTCTGCAAGAGTTACAAGCATGGAAACAATTAGAAACGTTAGCCCAACAGGCTTTAGAAATACATAAAAGTGAAAATAAATTATTAAAAATAGCTGAAGATTATATATTTTTAGCAACAGCTAATTTTGAACAATTTAATTTTTCAGAAACAGAAAAGATTGCTAATCAAGGATTAGATGTTTTAGTAGGGGTAATTCATGAATTACCCCTACACAATAATCAATCAGAGTATTATATAAATTATTATCGTCAAAGTCTATTTTTAATTTTAGCGCAATCTCAAGAAAAATTACAACAACATGAACAAGCAATTAAAAATTTAAAATTGGCTAGAGATATTGGGGTTATAAATAATCAACCAAAGCTGTATGTTAAAATTCTCAATCATTTACAAAATCTATTATTTCAAAAAACAGAATATCTGGAAGCTTTTAACACCAAATTAGAATGTCGTTCTATTGAACAGCAATTTGGATTGCGGGCGTTTATTGGTGCAGGGTGGTTAAAACCATCAAAAAATACATCTTTTGTGAATAAAGAAACAATTTCTCCAGAAATTGAAGCATCTGGGCGGAAAATAGATGTAGATAAATTACTAGAAAGAATTGGCAAAACCGATAAAAAAATCATTGTTATTCATGGACAGTCGGGAGTTGGTAAAAGTTCTTTAGTTAATGCTGGGTTAATTCCTGCATTGGAAAATAAAGCCATAGGTTTTCAAGATAATTTACCTGTGACTATTAGAGTTTATAATAGTTGGTTTACGGAATTAAAACAACAATTATTAGATGTATTACCAGAAAGATTAAAACCAGAAGAATTAAACTTAAATACCCATGAAGAATTTATTTTAAAACTGGCAGAAATTGAAAAAAATAACCTGCGGACAGTATTGATTTTTGACCAGTTTGAAGAATTTTTCTTTGTATATCCTGATGATAAAGCGAGAATAGAATTTTTTCAGTTTTTAGGAAAATGTCTAAATCATACAAATATCGGATCTTTGAGAGTAATTTTATCTTTGCGGGTAGATTATTTGCATTTGTTATTAGAATGCAATGAATTAGAGAGTATGAAAATTATTAGTCAAGATATTTTGAGTAAAAATGTGCTATATAAGTTAGGGAATTTAACAACCGAAAATGCTAAATTAACTATTCAACGTTTAACCAAAAATACTACTTTTCGTTTAGAACCTGATTTAATTAACCGACTGCTGCAAGATTTATCTGGAGAACAAGATTTATCTGGGGAATTAGGTTCAGTTCGTCCCATTGAATTGCAGGTAGTGGGAGCGCAATTAGAAACAGAAAACATTACAACTTTAGCAGCATATCAAAAAATTGGTAACAAGCAACAACTGGTTAAACGTTATTTAGATGAAATAGTCAATGATTGCGGTTTTGAAAATCAAGAAATTGCCGAATTATTACTTTATTTTCTCACAGATGAACAGGGAACAAGACCGTTAAAAACTAAAGCTGAATTAGAACGAGATTTGCAATCATTAGCCGCAGCAGCTACTCAATTAGATTTAGTTTTAGATATATTTGTCAAATCTGGTTTGGTGGTGTTGTTACCAGAAAACCCATTTGACCGTTATCAATTAGTCCATGATTATTTGGCTTTGTTTATTCGTCAGCAACAAGAACCGACGTTAAAAGGGTTAAAAGCTATCATAGCGGAAATGGAAAAAGAAATAGAGCAACACAGATTGATTAACTATGAACAAACTGCTTTATTAGATAGCGCTACTGACGCAATTTTCGTGCAAGATTTCGAGAAAAAAATATTATTCTGGAATCACGGTGCAGAGAGGATATATGCTTGGCAGACTCATGAAGCTCTGGGTGAAAACCTCAAGGAGCTTTTCTACTCTACAACTCCCCCACAGCAAGAAGTAATCCCTCTCCAGACTGTAGTTAAGTCTGGAAATTGGCAAGGTGAGTTACGTAAAAAAACCAAATTTGGCAAAGAAATTATCGTTCACAGTCGTTGGACACTAATGTTTGATACCGATGGACAACCAAAATCCATCCTGATTGTAGATACTGACATTACAGAAAAGAAACAACTGGAAGAACAGTTTTTACGCACCCAGCGATTAGAAAGCATTGGTACTTTAGCTGGTGGTATTGCCCACGATTTGAATAATATATTGCTACCTATTTTAGGCGCAGCGCAATTACTCAAAGGTAGATTTGCCAAAGATGAAGAACGTCATCCCCAACTATTGACAATTATCGAAAATAATGCTAAACGCGGGGCAAGTTTAGTCAAGCAAGTTTTATCCTTTGCACGGGGATTAAAAGGAGAGCGGACAATTGTACAAATTAAACATCTAATTGCAGATATTATTCAAATTGGTAAACAGACATTTCCCAAATCTATCGAATTTTTAGCCCAGATACCCGAAGAACTATGGGCTGTTTCTGGAGACACTACACAACTACATCAAGTCCTGATGAACCTGATAGTTAATGCCCGTGATGCGATGCCAGAAGGCGGCAATCTCCAAATTGCTGCGGAAAATCTATTTATTGATGAAGCCTATACCCGGATGCATCTTGAATCCAACGTTGGACCTTACATTGTCATTACAGTTACAGATACAGGGATGGGAATGTCACCAGAAATATTAGATAGAATTTTTGAGCCATTTTTTACAACCAAAGAAGTTGGTGCGGGGACAGGATTAGGTTTGTCAACGGTAAAGGGAATTATTAAAAGTCATGGTGGTTTTGTGACAGTTTCTAGCGAAGTTGGTAAAGGCAGTACATTTAAGATATTCTTGCCATCTGTAGAAGTTGCTCAAATTCCTAGCGTAGAGAACTTGGAAATGTCTTCTGTACAAGGAGAATTGATTTTAGTTGTGGATGATGAACCTGACATTCGTAATCTAGCTACAATCATTCTGGAACAATACAATTATCGGACGATGACTGCAAGTAATGGAATTGAAGCGATCGCTCTCTATGCCCAATACAAGCAGGAAATCAGTGCAGTTTTGATGGATATGATGATGCCAGAAATGGATGGTATCACTGCTATCCGCACTATGCAAAAAATGAACCCAAAAGTTCAAGTGATTGCTTGTAGCGAACTAAATATAAAAGATGTATTGCCGGAATCAAATGATATGAAAGTGCAAGCATTTTTATTCAAACCCTACACTGTCAATGAATTATTACAAACCGTAAATCAAATAATTAGGACAGAGAATAGAGATAATTTTTAATTTCTAATTTATCCAAATATTCTGACTCCTGCTATATTTGGCATTCTTCGCAATACCGAGAAATCGCACTTTCCAGACCAGGCATTAACTCACCTCGACTACTACCAAGAACGCTATAAGTGGGACGAGGAGCAACTAAATTGAGATGTCGCGTCGGCAAAGCAATTAACCTTTTAATACTCACACCTGCTTGTTTTGCTGCTAACCGCGCCAAATTTGCCCAAGAAATCTCACATTTATTTGCTGAATGCCACAACCCGGTTTCACCATCTATTAATAAATCAAGACTAGCATGAACCAAATCCGGGACATAAGTAGGCGAAATAATGGTATCTTGCGCTGCTAAAAATTCTTCTCCTGCACTGAGTTCACGCAAGGCAATACTCACAAAGTTATAGTCATCCCAAGGACTAAAAAAGGCACTGGTGCGAATTATCAGCGATGTTGGACAAGCTTGCAATACCCGCTTTTCTGCCAAAGCTTTACTACATCCATAGACACTTAAAGGAGAGATGGCATCGGTTTCTACATAAGGTTGAGTCACAGCACCATTAAACACCAAATCTGAAGAAAAAGTCACGAACGGTAAATTATTATGTTGAGCGCAAACAGTAGCTAATATTTCTGCACCTACTGTATTTACACGCAGACAGTTTCCTGGTTCGCGCTCCGCATCATCTACCCGCACATATCCCGCAGCATTGATTACAGCCCAAGGTTGTAACTCAGTCAGCACCGCATCAACAGTTACAGGATGGGCAATATCCATTTCTTGCCGTGTTAGTAAACGGTATGGTATTCCTCGTACTTCACACAGCCGAGCAAAAGCCTTTCCTAGAGTGCCTGTAGCTCCAATAATGGCGAGGGGACGATGGGAAGCAGAGGAGCAGGGGAGCAGGGGAGCAGGGGAGAGAATAGATTCAGATTCTCTTATGCTTCTTTTATCCAGTCCACAACTGACTGCTGGGTAAACTAAACGCTCTGGACGATGCCACCAACCGGGGATATCAAGTAACGGGTGATCGGGATTGCGTCCTGTGGCTAAATCACGTATAATTTTAGCGATCGCAGTTGCTCTGGGTTGAGGAGAACGTAAATCAAATACACCGGACTCATAGTGACCCACCCAACGAGTTAGCAAACTATTCCAATCATAAGTACCCAAAAGCGCCCAAGCTGTGACAGCACGAACATCTACACCCTGTGAGCGTAATTCCTGGGCAGCATTCCACACCTCACACAGCCAGCGTAGTTGCTCCTCACGGGTACAGTGAAGGTGAACTTCAGTTACAGCCAAGGGGATTTGATAGCGTTCCCATGCCTCTTGCAGCAAGCTACGTGGTCCTGCTGCACCTTCAGCACAAACTCGCACCGCTTCTATATCTGCGTATTCATCCCGTCCATTACCACCATGAGTCCAACTGGGATAATTTTCTAAATTTTCATCCAAAAAGCGATCGCTCGTCAGATAATGATTAATGCCAATAAGGTCCGGTGGACAGGGATTTTGGCAAAATTCTTCCAGTTCACTTTCACTAATACCGCAATTTCGCAAATAACCCCAGATAGGATGATTTGGGGAAATTCGACCGCATAATAAATCAAAAGTCAACCAGCGACGTTCATTTTCAAACTCCGCTTGATAAGTTAGTTTTGGCGTGCTGTAAATCTTTCCCAAATCTTCCGTTTGCACAAGTTCAGCACCAGGATTAACTTCCCTAATAGCTTGCATTGCCAAGCATACCCCTCGACATTCCGACAATAAAGCCCGGCCAAAAGTTAAATCATCCCGTCCATGAGGATACCAGTGACCATACAACCCACTAAATCGAGCCGTTGTTAAAGGTTCATTGATGGGTGTGTAATACTTTACCCAAGGATAGCGTTCTGCTACTGCACGGGCAAACTCTGCTAATTTCTCTGGAAACGCTGGATCTACTAAACTGGTGTAACGTGGACCACTTCCATGATGCACCAATCCCACAATCGGACAAATACCCAGTTCTCTTAATCTCCCCAACCGCACATCCGCCCAAGACCAATCAGCATTTTCTAAACCATTCGGTGCGATTCGCTCCCATAATAGAGGATAACGAATTGCCTGTATTCCCAGTTGTGCAAATAATTCCAAATCCTCCAAGCGCGTTCCATGACCATTTCGTTCTATTTGGTCAAAATACTCTTCACCCACACGATTAACCGTACACTCTACACCACCCCATACTTCTAAAGGAAGTTGAGTTTTGAGTTTCGAGTCGAAAATAGAAGTCACTTCGCTTCACTCCAAATTCAAAGTAGTGCTTCCGGCAATTAACAGGACTTACGAAAAATCTCTCTGCAATCCTCTTTCCTTCGTGTCCTACCCTTCGGGAACACCTTCGGTGAACGTGTCTTCGTGGTTCATTTTTCCATTACTTATGTCGAAGTCCTGATGCAATACAGTTCAATTAGAGTCAAACACCTGAAATTATGTAGGTAGGTGGGCGTTAAAAAATATAAGATAGACCTAACCCCCCAGCCCCCTTCCCTACCAGGGAAGTGGGAGTCAAAGCCTCTCCCCTACAAGGGGAGAGGTTTGGAGAGAGGTTTTATATTTAATTGCGCCAAGCTACTTAGGTTGTATTGAAAAACGAAACGATTTTTGCCAGGGTTTGTTGGATTTCACTTTGTACCCTACGGGAAGCAAGCTACAACCCAACCTACGACTGAATCTTGAATTATGCTGTAAAACTCAAGCCTTGACGGCGATTTGTTTATACACAGAAAGAGCTTGACCCACACATTGATCCATGTTGTAATACTTGTAGGTTGCCAAGCGCCCCACAAAATATACCCCTGGTGTGGCATCTGCTAAAGCTTTATATTGCTTGTAAATTTCCTGATTTTCTGGGCGGGGTACAGGGTAATATGGGTCGCCTTCAGCTTTGGGATATTCGTAAACAATGCTAGTTTTAGAGTGTTCCTGACCAGTTAAATATTTAAACTCTGTAACACGAGTATAAAGGTGTTCGTTGGGATAGTTGATCACTGGTACAGGCTGAAAAACAGGGACGTTATAGGTTTCGTGCTGGAAATCAAGAGAACGATAAGGTAACTTACCGTAGCGGTAATCAAAGAAATCATCCACAGGGCCTGTGTAAACCATTTCCCGACAAGGTATGGCTTTTTCAATTTCCCGATAATCGGTGTTGAGCATCACCTTAATATTTGGGTGATTTAACATATTCTCGAATAACCGGGTAAACCCATGCAGGGGCATCGCTTGGTAAGTATCGGTAAAATAACGGTTGTCGCGGTTGTTGCGTGTGGGAATCCGAGCAATTACTGATTTATCAAGTTCCGATGGATCGAGTCCCCATTGCTTGCGAGTGTAACCGCGAAAGAACTTTTCATACAATACTCGTCCAATTTTGCTCACCACCACATCTTCTGAGGTGTAAATATATTCTTTTGGTTCAGCCAGTGCTTTGAAGAAATCCTCAACCTCAAATGAATTGAGATCCATGCCATAAAGTTTGTTGATAGTGTCAAGATTGATAGGTATGGGAACTAATTGACCATCTACACTAGCCAGAACACGATGTTCGTAAGAACGCCACTGAGTAAAGCGGGACAGGTATTCAAAGATTTCGCGGGAGTTGGTATGAAAAATGTGGGGTCCATATTTATGGATGAGAATACCATCCTCATTGTAATGATCGTAGGCGTTACCACCGATGTGATTACGCTTATCGACAACCAGCACTTTTTTACCCAACTGAGTTGCTAACCGTTCAGCGATGACGCTACCAGAAAAGCCAGCACCAACAATCAGGTAATCAAAAACAAAGTCTCTAGTAATGGTATTCGGTGCTTGTTTTCTCGTAATAGCACCAAGATTACTTTTCTCCTCTGCATCACGGGTAGCTATAGCAGAGTCTATCAGCTTCATCATTGATGCCCAAGTCCGATCCCAAGAAATCTGCTCTAAAAAGGCATCTACGCGACTCAACCACCCCGATTTTGGAGTATCTTCCTGCATTGCTTGTTCGGCTGCGGTGACGAACTCAGAAACTGTGTCTCCAATGCGTACCAATTTTGAATCTCCATAGGGACGCACTACATCCCGAATACTGGTAGATACCACAGGTTTGCCGGCTGCAAGATACTCAGGAGTCTTCGTGGGACTAATAAAGCGCGTTGCTTCATTACGGGCAAATGGCAACATTGCTAAATCCCATCCTGCCAAATATTCAGGTAGCTGTTGATAAGTTTTAGCACCGAGATAATGGATATTCTCGGACTGTGGTAGCATTGCTGGATCAATTTTTACAACTGGCCCAACCATGACTAAATGCCAGTCAGGACGTGCATCAGCTATACCTTGCAGCAGTTCAATATCCATCCGTTCATCAATTACACCAAAGAAACCCAAACGGGGATGGGGAATATCAGCTTGGTCTGCTGGTTCTGACCTCTCCCCTAACCCCTCTCCACCTCTCCCTACCCCTCTCCTTCCAGGAGAGGGAACATCTGGACTCCCCCCTTTCAGGGGGGAACTTGGGGGGTGGAGAGGGGAACTAGAGCTTTTCTCTCCCTTCCCTTGTAGGGAAGGGGGTTGGGGGGTTAGGTTTCTGGCTTGTCCAAAGTGGCCTATATCTACACTGCTAGGAAAGGCATAGACATTTGGGTGCTGGTTAACTTTATTTTCGTACAGGCTTTGTCCCCCTGTAAATACTAAGTCTGCACGTCGAAATAGTTCAGCTTCGTAATTTTTTAAAGTTGGTGGCGCACCCTGGAAACCAGATAACTCATCCATGCAATCATATATTACAGCCTGGGGTTGTAAATGGCGTGTAAATGCGATCGCCATTGGTGTGTAATACCAACAAATATACTTGCGGATATTATGTTCTGCCAAAAAACCATCCAGCAGTATTTGTAAATTTGCGTTGACAGATTCCTCACTTAAGCCTTCTGGTAGATGAGGAACAACAACCATCACCCCACTGGTATCTTGGCTAATTTCCAACCGCCGCAAATCTTCCTGGCTAAAAATGGGTTCTTCAATAAAAAATACACGCTTTCCTTTAGCACAACGACTAAGAAGATGTTGCGGTCTTTGATAAACGAAATTCCAACGCAGATGAGAGAGACAGACAATATCAGCCGTATCTGTCAAAGCTGCTTTTGGTTGGCGATGTTTATTTAATGAGGATGAATTTAATGATGATGCACCTAGCTCAGATTGCTTGGTTTCACTCAGCTTTGAAGAAGCAACATGATTAGCATCGTTTTTTTTTCGTTGAGTTTTTTCACTTGCCATAAATTTTTAGTTCAATTTATTACAACTTGGATGAGTGAATTGCTAAAAAAAATCAACAAATCACCTCCCTGATTTATTTTTTTCCAAATTTAACAAACTTCAGTAATAATCTTGAGTGCTTAATCCTTAACTTGTAATCCCGTATAAATTCTAATTAATCTAATGATAAATTCTGGCTTTTATTTCCACCTCTATCCAAGAAAATATAGATAGATAGTAGATATAGATATATCTCCCGAATCAGCAAGAGTAATATTCTGGCATGGAAGTTTCTGCTACTTAACATTTCTTCGGCTTTTCATGGTTTTGGCTGACTGCTTTAACCTAGCCATTTACTAATAGCTCAATGCTTACAAAGTAACTCGAAAAGTAAGTCCTGCATTACTTTGTGAGGCTGCGCCAAATTTTTGAACTTTTCTCTCTGTGTCCTCCGTGTCTGGAGTGGTATACCTCCGGCACGCTACGCGGATGTTTATCTTAATCCAGCGCATCTTCATACAGAATTGGTATAACTTCAATTTCTCTGCTTCTTTGGATGACTCCATCCAGACTGCTATAGTCAAAACCTTCGCTGATGACTACATCATTCTTAATAACGACTTAACTTATAACTCATTGCCGCTAAAAAATTGGACTCAAATAAATATCAATTCTGTCAATTGGTAGAAGTTACAGCTAACAGCAGCTATTCCCGTGCAGAGTAGGAGCATTGTTAGCGAAAATTAGGTTTTTCATGTTTAAATTTCTGCAACAAGTTGGCGATTACGCCGCTGTACCCCGCTTTTACCAGATAAGCAGCGCAAACTAAAGCATTATGACCAGCGCCAATCAATACAACGTCATACCCTTCCATAAATGCAATTTGGGGGATAAGCTATATCCCCCGATGTTAAAAAGTGCTGAAGGTATCTAAATCCTTCGTGAGTTGTAAACTATTGCTTATCTATAGGGTAGATGTTGCAGCTTACAAATATAAACGTTTATATTTGCAAGCCACAATAGCTATACAGGTTTTTCTTCTCTGGTACTTTGACTAATAGACATCTCCGGTAATTAAATGTGCGTGGTTTGAAACCCTTGTAGAGACGTTCCGGCGGAACGTCTCTACCATATTTCCGGAGAGGTCTAATGACTTCAACTAACTCCGGCATACTTTCAAACCGATCTTGACCTGTTTGATCAAGTAATGAGCGTAAATCTATAGTCTTGTCTTTTGTCCAGTGAATTTCTTCGCGACCTTTTGCTTGCTCGATAATTTCTTCTTTACTTGCAGGAAAGTCTATAGTTACTAAAAATATAGTCAAATATTTCTAGCTTGGTAAGGAACCTACACCTTACAGGGCTAACTACAAGCCTCTCTACTGAGTTTCTATCAAAGATAG
>NZ_JACJQU010000032.1 GCF_014696825.1 Anabaena sphaerica FACHB-251
TTTTAGGTTTTTTGCAATGAGCGTGGTTTTTGTAGGAAGTTACTGGCTGTGTTTGGCACAAAAAGCCTATGAGTAGGTTTTGTGATGGCTTCTTTAGCGATCGCAACGACAACACCGCAGCCATAGCTGGGGTTATGCCGATGGCTTTTTTAGTCTTTACGGCGGTCGGACGATGGCTTTTTTAACTTTGGTAAGGAGTGACACAGCTGTTTTTATTGCTCGTCAGTAAAGGAAAGCAGATAAGTTTGAGTCTGCACAGTGTCTTACTGATGGCTATTACAGCCTATGTGGAATTGGTGAGAAATTGAGATTTTGGAGGCTTCTGATATGGCTTATGCCATTGCCAGAGTGAAAAAATTGAAACGAGCCAATATTGCTGGGAGTGCTGCTCACACTTCCAGGCAGAGAGAAACACCCAATGCTGACCCTGCTAAACAAAATATCAGGTTCATAGGCAATACTGACAGGGAGGAAAAGTTAGAAGATTTGGTGTTAGCAAAGATTGGGCAGTATGAGCAAAAACGAAAAATTCGCACTGATGCGGTGTACTGTGTAGAGATTTTGCTGACTGCTTCTCCTAGTTACTTTCGACCGCTTGACCCCTCGGCTGCTGGGTATTATGAAGAGGAGAGGTTGGCTGATTGGTTGTCAGCGACACAGCAGTGGTTAGAGAAGGAATATGGCGATTGTGCGGAGCGCACTGCTGTAGGCGATCGCATTGTCAGGGCTGAATTGCACTTGGATGAAGTAACACCCCACATTCATGCTTATTTTGTGCCACTGGATGAAAACGGGCAACTGCGGTGCAATCATTTTTTTGATGGTCGGCAGAAGATGCGAGATTTTCAAGAAAGCTACTTTGCAGCAGTACAGCACCTGGGGTTAGAGCGTGGGATTCGAGGTAGTGTAGCTAAACACCAGGACATTAAGGATTTTTATCGCATAGTTGAGGAAGGAAAGGATTTGAACTCGGAACTGACTATTGCACAGATGCGGGCTAAGGCAGCAGATCGAGATAGGGCAGTGCAGAGTAAAAGTTCTATGGAGCGCACTGCTAAAAGGTTGGTGCAGGAAAATGAGACTCTGCGACAAAGGATTAAGGAACTAGAAGCTCAAAAGGAGCAGTTGCAACAGCAGGTTGAACAATTGAGTGATTTGCCCCTAGAAGATGTAGCTTGGCATTTGGGATTCGACCCAGACAATAGCAGCGATGTGGGGCATACTGTTGTAAGTGGTGATAAGGTAAAGTCCAGCACTCTCAAGGGAAATGACGCGGAATCCTCTGTCCAAGGCAATCGCTTACGACGCAGTGTAGCTGAACGCACAAAGCGTACTGCCATAGGCAGCTATCGCTGCTTTTTAGGGGGTGAACACATTATCTATATCAATGGTTCTCAATGGAGTCACCTTGCACCTGATACTCAAAAAACTGGTGCTATTGCTGGTGCTGTCAATACTCAAAAAACTCGTGCTAGTGCTGCCAATGCTCAAAAAATTGGTAATGTTACAGCCAACACACAAACAACAAGTGTTAGTCCTGATGCTATTACTGGTACTGGTGCGGTGGCGTTGGTGAAACACATTAATGGGTGCAATTTTAGAGAAGCTATCGCTTGGTTAAATGACCGCTTTGGTGAGGAAGGGATGCAGAGGGCTGTTACTCATTATGCTAGGCAACAAGCGCAAATGGTCATTCAAGAGCAAGAAGAACCACAGTTTGTACCACCAGTACCGGACAAATCGAACTGGCATTTAGTACACGACTATCTAACTAAGAAACGGAGATTGCCCACAGAGTTGGTGCAAGAATTATATCAGCGGGGGTGGGTTTATGCTGATGATCAAGAAAATGCTGTGTTCTTGTTGAGAAACCTCAATGGTGAAACCAAAGGTGCATTTTTGCAAGGGACAAGAGCAGAAGACAATACTTTTACAGGATATGCCATTGGTACAAAACGCAGTGAAGGTTGGTTTTACCTGCAATGGGGAGGGCAACCTACTGATGAAATCCAAAAAGTCGTGTTGTTGAAGTCACCCCTTGATGTGCTGTCTTTTGCGATGTTGGAAGTTGAAAGACACCGAGGAGTACCAGGAGGAGTACCAGAAGAAAGAACAATGTACATGACTGTGGATAGTCCCAGGAGTTTACCTGTGGATTTGTTGCAGGATATCCCTGAAGTTGTTTGTGCTTATGATAACGACAGTGCTGGAGATGAGATGGCTGGTGTTGTAGGTGAATTGTTGCCCCAAGCGACTAGAGTTAAACCACAAGCGCAGAATTGGCATGAGGAATCGTTGGTACTGCTACGGTGGCAACAGAGGGAACGAGAGTATCAACAACAACGCCAAAAGCAACAGCGACAGCGTGAGCGCAAGCGTGAGTCTGAACTGGAGTTATGAGCCGTATTGCTGCTTTTAAAAACTGATATCAATTCTTTCTGCATTATCGTCTACACCATGTCTAGACAAAACCCCAGTGGAAATAAAACTTACCTTTTGATACGGAAATCACCTTACATCTTCGCCCTCGTCATGCGTCAGACCAATCTGCTGAAACTGTGATATTGCTGTGAACTTAAGTTATGTGGCCGCTAGATTAGTCTTGTTAGCCTGTGGACTGGTGAAGCAGCGCAGAAAATAGCATTTAAATAAATCTTGCCCTTGACATCAAAGCTGAGAAATTAGCCACTTGGATAAAAATTTAATAGCCACTTGGATGATGGTAACTACTGAAACAAGCAATTAAAGTGAGTGTATGCTCAACTGACAACTTTCCAAGTTATGGCTGACCTCAATTTAACAAGAAGGAATTAGAAAAATGGCAACAATTCACTTTATTGATGGAGAAAAAGGTGGAGTAGGTAAGTCATTATTTGCACGAGTCATGGTGCAATATTGTCTTGATAAACAACTGCCATACGTGCTGGTAGAAGCTGACCCAAGTAACCCAGATGTGGGTGTATTTTACCCAGAAAATACCCAAACAGCAGTTTTTAGTGAATCAGAACGTAAAGTTTATGCTGCTGATGCAATTTTTAACTTAGCACTAACAAATCCTGTGATTGTCAATTTACCTGCTCACGTAACTAAAGCAGTGAATGATTGGATTGAGCGCAATCAAATACTTGAAATGGGAACTCAGCATAAAGTTGATATCTGCAAGTGGTTTGTTGGCAATGGTGGATATGATAGCATCCAGTTATTGATTCAATCTTTAAACCACTTTGAAGGCAAAATTAAGCACGTCTTTGTTCGCAATTTTGGTCTATGCGATGACTGGAAACACGTAGATGAAAGAGAGGATTTACAAGAGTTAATTCAAGCTCAAAAAGTACCTGTAATTAACTTTCCTAAATTTAGCTATCGAGAGCGGGATTTACTTGCTGCAACCCGGATCAACTTTTCTCAAGCTTTCTTAACTGCTGAGTTGGGTATTTTGGGTCAGCAGCGTTTGCATAGTTTTCTTAAAAAAGCTTACGAAGAAATTGGCAAGGCGCAAGTATGGAATGTGGGTCAACCTGCGGTTAATAATTTCTTAGTAGAGAAGGGATGAACTCTAAAAGGGGGGGGGAAAAGTGGTGAGTTTGACAATTGCCGCTTTCTTCAGTTTACGCCATAATAATCCGAGAGCCTTCTGGAAACTTTTCTACTTTGATTTGCGTTCCTAATTCTTCTCCCAAAGCAGGAACATGAGTAATTACGCCCACTAATTTGTCCTGCTGACCCAAAGATTGTAATATACTTGAGACACTTTGCAGAGTTTCAGCATCTAATGTTCCAAATCCCTCATCTATAAACAGACTGCCTAACTTAGCTCCTCTTGATAGCTTTTCTGAGAGTGCTAAAGCCAGGGATAAAGAAGTCGCAAAGGTTTCACCACCTGATAGTGTCTGTACCCGTCTTGTTTCGCCACCACTCCAATTATCTTCTACATAGTATTCTTTATCGTCATATTTTAAGGCATATCGCTGTTCTGTAAGTTCTCGCAGAAACACTGTTGCTTGTTCTACTAACTCCTGCTCAAAATGTTGGAGAATATAGGCTTGAAAACGATCCGATTTTAACTCTTTGGATAATATACGATAAGTTTCTAATTCTTTTTGTTTGTTAGCTAGTTGCAGTTGGAATTGTTGTAGCTGTTTTCGCTGCTGTTCAACTTGAGTAATCCAAAATTTTAAATCATTGTATTCTGCTTGTGTTTCCTGAAGTTTAGTATCAGCTTGAATAATAGTTTCTCCATGCTGATGAATTATTTCTGGAGTTATGGTTTGATCACCAATTTCCTTTTTATCTTGCTGAATTAGAGTTTCTAGCCTCAGCTTTTCAGTGTCATGTTCTGTAATCTGTTGCTGCAATTTATCTTGCATTTCTGGTGAGGTTTTACTTTCCTCAAATACTACTTCTGTCAAATTTTCTGACAACAAAGAATTTTGCCAATTAGTCTCTATTTGTGACTTTTCAGTGGCTGCTAAATCAAAATATTCTCTTGCTTTTGCTTCATTTTGTTGAGCTTGAATGAATTCATCATTCGCAGTTTTGTAAGATGCGTTTACCTGCTGAAGCCGATTTTCTAAATCTTGTTGATCTTTTTCTAGTTTTTGCCATAAATTCTCATAAGACTCACCACCAGTAAGTTGAAAAACAGTGTTGGAAATTTCTAAAAGTTTTGTTTTTTGACGTTCCACTTCAGTAGCTGCATCTTGATACTGGGTTTGGGTATAAGATAACTTATCTTTAGCAAATTTTAAATTTTGTTCACTTGATTTAACTTCGGTATCTGCTTTATTTTTTTGTTCTAAACATTCTTGATATTTAGCATCTTTGGCTTGCAATATTTTGTGTTCATTTTGAATTAATTTGACTTCCCATGTATCTGTTTTTAAGATTGCAACAATTTTTTTTGTTTCTGCTGCAAGCTCATTTTCCTTGTCTGATAACTCTTGTAAAGTTTCAACTTCTTGTTTTTTCAGATTATCTCTAGTTGTTTCCGATTGAATTTTTGCATTAGCCGCTTTTTGGTGCTTTTTATCAGCAGCAATTTCATATTTTTCTAATGCTTTGATATCAAGAGAAGATTCTATTTGTGGTAATAAATGAACCTCTGGATAAACACCACCGCAAACTAGACATTCATCACCTGTATGTAGCAAAGCTCGGATAGCAGCAGCATGATTTTGTTGTCTGGCTGTGTTTAATTCTGCACGGGCTTTTAATAGTTCTGCTTTAGCGTCTTGCAAAATTAAATTAGTAGTTTGACAATCATCTTCAGCCGTTTTTAAGTCTTGAGTGATTTTTTCTAACTTCGAGCGTTCACTCCCAACTTGTTTGTCAATTTGTTCCCATTTAATTAGTAAAGGTATGACTTGATTAAGTTGCTCAAGTCTTAAACCACCAGGGGAATATTCAGCAAGTTGATTATTAGCTGTAACCAATATTTTATTTTTAGATTGTAATTCTGTTTCAGCCTGTTTGACAGATTTTTCTACTTCATTTATCAGCTTTGTTTTTTCTACTAATATATTTTCTAACCGCTTTACTTCCTGATTAATTTCACGACGTTGTTGTTCATAAATTTTCGCATCATTGAGAGCTTGTTCTCGCTGTTTTAGTTGTGGTGCAATCTCAGCTTGATAGGCTTTTACTGCCTGCAAATTATCTGCTTGAATTTGTAAAGCAGATTGTTTTTTAATTAAATCTTCAGCAGCATTTTCAGCAGCTACTTGAGTTTTATAATAACGACTACGAGCCGAATTTACTGATGTCCAGATAGCTGATAATCGGTCACAAATCCTCGCTGTTTCTAACTGATGTTTAATACGGTTTATTTCGGGAATGTATTGATGTAATTGTTCAAGCTTCTGTTGTCTATTTGCTAAATCTTCCAGCCGTTGCAATAATTTTTTTTCTGTTTCTAAAACTGCTTTCGCATTTTCAATCTCTTGATTTAATCGCGGCAGTTCTTTTGCTATTAATTTATATCTTTCCCGTCGAGAATTTAATTCTATATCTGATGGTAATTCTAAACCATTAAGTTGTTGTTGCAGAGAATTACATTCACCTTCAAGAATATTAGCTTGCTTCTCAGCCTGTGAGCGCATATCTGCAAAAATTTGGTAGCCTGTTAATTGACGTAAAATTTCTCGACGTTTAGAAGCTTCTCCTTTGAGAAATTTATCAAATTGTCCTTGAGGTAGAAGGATAACTTTTGTGAAAGTCTCAAAATTCATCTGCAAAATTTTTTCAATAGCCGCATTAATTTCTGCTTCTTTCTGTTCTCCCAAATTTTCCCAATTACCATTAATCAGTTTTTGTAGTTTGAAAAAAGTCTGTGCTGTTTTCGCACGATATAACCATGAACGCAAAACTTGATATTCAATGCCATCGACTAAAAACCGTAATGAAACTTGTAACTTGACGCTACCCTGACTTAATAATTCTTTGGGTTGAGTTTTACCAGTAAATCTGGCAACTTTACCATAAAGTGCTAAAGTCATTGCATCCAATAAAGACGATTTACCCGCACCAGTTTGTCCAGTAATCGCAAATAATTCCAGATTTTCAAAATTAATTTTGGACTGATGACGAAAACTAGTAAAACCTTCTAAACTTAGTTCAAGTGGTCGCATCTTGGGTTTCCTTAATTTGGTTATATAGTTCCTCAAACTTTGCTACAACACCAGGAGTAGGAATAGTATTTAATTCTTCTTGAAAGTAGCGTTTAAATTCCTCTACTGGTTCAAAATCTTCACTTTTTCCAGATTTCTCCTGATTAGATGTATTTTTTATTGGATAAAGTGGCTCAATGTGCAGCACTTTTTCCCCACAAATTTTGCGAATTTTATCAGCTAATCCTATTGGCGGTGTTGGCAAATTAATAGTTACCTTCAGGTATCCCGAATAATCACGGTATGGTTCTAATTTTTCTTCATAATTACTCAATTCACATTCCACTATTTGCAAAGGTTTTTGACAGGGAATAGATATAAACTCTGGTTTTTTTGCAGGTAAACCAGGCTCAACATCAATTAAATAAAATCCCTTATCTTCCCCAGCTTCACCAAAGTCTACTTGAATCAAAGAACCACAATAATAAGTAGGAGATGCAGCAGAAATTCGTTGAGGTTTATGAATATGTCCAAGGGCAATATATTGAGCATTAGGTAGGCTTTGTCCAGCTAAAGCATAGGTTTCTTTGGTGTGATAACTTTTTTCCGAATTGGCTAATCTAGCACCATCAATAGTCAGGTGAGCCATGAGAATATTTACACTATCATCGTGAAAACCACTGGCTAAATTATTAAGACATTTACCTAGCCTTTCTTTATAGTTACTTATTTGTTGCAATTCGTCCATTGCCCACAGATTTTCAACTGTTAACAGTCGTCTTTCTGAAGCAAAAGGCATAGCAGCTACGCGCAGTTTACCATTAGGAGTTTCTAGGGTAATTAAACCTCCTTGTTTGACTGAGCGAGGTTGTCCCAAGATATGCACATTTGCTAAAGATAAAAGATTAGCTATACCGTCAAAACGAGAAGCAGAATCATGATTACCAGCAATTGCAACTGCGGGAATTTTTGCTGCTTGCAACCCCTGAAAAAACTGATAAGCAACTCGTTCAGCTTCTGCTGGAGGATTAGGAGTTTCAAAAATATCACCTGCGATTAATACCGCATCAACTTCTAATTCTTTGGCTTTTACTAAAAGTTCTTTCAGGGCAAATTCAATTTCTGAAGTCCGCTCCTTTCCTTTGAGATTCCGCCCTAAATGCCAGTCAGATGTATGAATTAAACGCATAATTATTCCTCTTAAAAACGGTCAAAATCAGCTTCAATATCAGCAATTTCGGCTGGGCTTAAAAACACTTCTTCTTTGCGTGTAGCATAGGTAGGGAAAGGGAAATTAACTAAAATTGGGGCGGGAACTTCTGGCTGATGGACAAACATTGTGCCAGATTTCAGAAATAAAGCTCGTTTGCGACAAGAACCAGTCAAAAAGTTGTATTCAGGGCGTTCTGCTTCTGCTGAATCTAATCTTCCCACAACACGAATAGCCGCTTGTCCCACAACTCGACGTTCTACTTCTGATGCTGTTTGCTGTGCGCCAATCAAGATAATTCCTAATGAGCGTCCCCGTTCTGCAATGTCTACCAGCAAGTCTTTGATGGGGCTACGTCCATCGCGGGGAGCATATTTGTTTAATTCATCCAAAACGATAAAAATGACAGGTTCTCTGCCTTGCTTTTCTTTTTCAAAAAATAGCTTTTGGAGTAAAACACCCACAACAAATTTTTGAGCGCGGGCGGTAAGTTTATGAATATCAGTGACAGTTAATTGAGCATCTGAAGCTAAAGGATTAAGTTGATATTTAGCAACCTCATCCGGTGATAAATCACCCCGAATTAAATGGCTAACTTCACTACTAATACCGTATAAACGCCGAATCATTGCTTCGGCTGTAGCTGAGGCATTTCGTCCTAACCAACGTCTGTTTTCTTCTCTATCTTCATCATTGAGAAGTTTATCTTCTAAAAAGTCGATTAAATCTCTAAAAGTCTTAATTTGTGTTTTGCTATCTTCCCCAAACGCTTCTACTTCTAAATGCGCTTGAATTTTTCGCCGTCGCTTTTTATCACTATCATCATTTTCTTCTGCTAGTCGTGCTAATCTTTCTTCTACTGTTGTCACTAGATAAGATAAATTACCCCTATCTAAATCTTCTCCAGTGAACAAGAAGCGAAATAAACGTTCCCGGCACAATTCCCGTATACTCCACAAATAAACTGATATTCCCTCATAACGCTGTTCTAAATCCGCGTCAATTGTCCGGGAATCTTTTTTAGGTGCAGCCCGAAAACTTGTACTTTTAAAAGGTTGTATGGGTAATTTTAAGATTTCATATTTATTTTTATTTAAGTTTTCATATTTATTTTTATTCTGGTCACTTATCGAATCACCATAAATTTGATTGAGCTTGTCTAAAAAGAATAAATCCTCTCCTTTGACATTAAAAATTAGTGCTTTGGTATTAGCTTTATAAGAACCTAAAACAGGAGAATTGAAAATAGAATATAACAAGAACAAAGCATAAGATGTTTTGGTGGCAACTCCAGAAACACCAGAGATATTCACATGAGCGCCTTTCTCGCCATTAATAAATGAATAGTTAAAATAAGCTGCATTACCATTATTCATAATACCAGCCGGAATCGGGGTATCCATGCTGTCAAAATATAAAGCCGATGCTAGTTGCTTATCTACAGCTAACTTCACCGGATCTCCTGGTTGTGGAGGTAAATATTCTTCTGGTTCAATTCTTGTGACTTGAACGTGAGCAGTATAAGAAATATTGACGGGTAAAGTCCCCTTTTTCGCTACTAATAAAGTATCAGTATCAAACTGCGCTCCTTCATATTGAGTGCGAACATAGTCAACTACGCCATAAAAGTGAACTTTCCTGTTATTATCAGGACGATGAGTTTCCACTTCTATAACATCATCTAGGCGCAATACTTTTTGCGAGTCTACTGCTATCCAAAATTCCAAAGGAGTAGCTTCTTGAGTACCAAGTACATAACCAATAGCTTCAGAAGATGTCATTTATTACCTCCAAAAGATGCCAAAAAGTTTTGTAATCGCCGCTTAATTAATGTTGCATCTCCCATACGTCTACCTAATTCCCGTTCCAAAGCACCAACAGGTGCAAGGTTTTGTGGGGCGCGAGGATCTCTTGATGGATGAGAAGCGTAATAGGGGATTAAATAGCAAGTTTGATTTGCTATTTCTGTTGCTCTGTCTATGCCATTTTTTATAGATAACTCCAGCCGGACAATACCATGTAAATCGTGATAGCCAAGTTGTTTATTAAAATGTTGAGAACTACCAGATTTTAAATACCATGAATACTGGGATCTATCTTTAATTTCAAAAATAGGTGTGCGCTGTCCTGGCAACAATTTCCATAGCAAAGCAGCATATTTTTCAGGCAGGTATTGTCTGTGCATTGTCTTAACATAGCCCAAGGTAAAAATGGGTGATTCATATCGCAATGATCCATCACGAATTACCAAGGTATCTGTATCTTTTATATTTAGTTTGCCTACTAGCTGTTCCTCTGCGGCTAACATGGCATTTTGGACAATTGCACCTCGTGCTTCAGGGGTATTAGGTTGATTGCTTTTAACAGCTTTATAGAGTAATTCGGCTTTGCTTCCCAAAGGGCAAGGAATGGGTGTTGATACAGCTTCTTGTTCGCCACCGAAACCCACAACTCGATGAATATCAATTTCCGGTTCTAGTAGATAACTGGCTTTGGGAATAGTTCTATCCACTACTACAGCACCTACAGCAATTGTGCCAAATACACCGTAGGTTATTGTGTTGCCATCGCCACCGACAAGTGCAGCATCTAGCCTTCTCCGCCCGTCGGTAAAGATCAGGCGATTAGGTAGCGATCGCGGATCTTGAGACTCAAAACTATCCCAATTATCAGTCTCTACTGTAGGGTTAACATCACTTTCTGAAAGCGCAATTTCTTCGCTGATTTGAATTGGCGGCTCGTAGTCATTACCCCAAGGTTCGAGGCGAAAGTTATGCGATCGCCAGAAGTTACTTACATAATTCTCCTCATGCATTACTTTGTGGGTTGCTTAGAAATAGTGTGTTTTTAACATTACCAGTTATAAACCAATAATACCAATTTACGCCTGATGTGATAAAAAATCCCATTATTCTATCAAAGTTTCCACGCTTACCCAAAGCATCGTCGTTGAATAAGTTACACACGCACGTTTTTATGCTTACTTAGCAAGACTTAAAGTGTTCCAAACAATAAAAACTACTTATTGCGATTGCCTCCGTCGGGCGCTCCTACCCTCTGCAATGACTTTTAGATTGATTCATTTCGCTCCTTTCCATACCCTGCGGGAAGGCTACACCTACGCAATGACAATTGTGCATTTTTTTCCTGGTGGTCTTCGCGCCATTTCTATGCTGGAATACATGGTTGTATCTGTATAATTTAAAACAGTTAAATCTGTGGTTTTGAAACGCTTTCACTCATTTTGTCAATAAAAATGATCTTGTGCATATCATATTAAGCCAAGCAGAGTAAGAATTAAACCACTTTGAAGATTTTTGTCTCTATTGTTCCGTAGTAAAACAATTTGCAATAAATTTTTGTATAAAAAATACATCCACTAAATGTAGTAAAGTATTTCAGAGCAGTTGAGGCATAAGTTTACCGACTTTATTCCAGTAAAATCACTGTTATTTTTTTATTTTAGAGAGGCTATGATTGCAGGTATAATAAATGTATTAATATATAGTGTTTAAGAGCTTACAAACTAAATATTTATCACAAGACTGCTAATAATCAACCAGCTATTAGTTGGCAATCTTGTTTTGCTGTTCTTCGGTTATTGACAGAGTTGGCATGGGAGAAATTTTAAATTAGCTGCGAGCCACTTGCTTTACAGTTAACAACGCTTATTAACGGTTATACCAAACCGTTGCCCTTGATCACTGTATGACATAGGGGATACTACAGACGTGCCTAAAGATAACGGTAGGGTTTGTGGCGAAGTATTTCCCTGTACGCAATTAATTAACTGAAATTATTTTTATTTGGTGAGATGCCTGATCGCCTGCTGCTGCTAGATGATTTAAAAAACGCAAATACCCCAGAACAAGTCGCAGCACTATTCCAAAAGCTCGGCTACAACGTCGTTTGCCAAATGTTAGATGTTGAGCTTTTGGAACTGTCAGAGCGCAGCGTTCAAGCTGTAAATCAGGTCTACTTAATTGCAAATCAAGGAAATGCAGAGTTACAGGTGATTTTGTTTCAGCTACATCCTTATGAGTGGACTTCTTTTAATGCTGTTACCCATAGAATGCAGGCGATCGCTAACAGTATTTGTCAACGTGATTCTTCTTTTTTGTTGTTAGCCACAAAAGATTATAAACAGTTGATGCTTGTTAGTCCTCACTACCAGCTCAATACTCAGATGGATTTAAAGGTCAATATTCAGAAATATTTAATTAATATTGCTGATCCTAATTATTATGACCTCAACCGATTAGAAAAAATAGCCGCTCGGCTACTTAATCCACAAACACTTCACCGCCTTCAGCATGAAGCACTCAACTTTAAAGAACCATCAAAAAAATATGAATTTCAAGATACAGTTGGTTGGTATTTACAAAAAATTGGTCGAATTAAACTTTTAAAACCAGATGAAGAGATTATTTTAGCTCGCCAAGTAGCGCAATTAGAAGAAATACAGAAGATTATAAAAAAACTTGAAAAACAACTTCATAGACCTCCACAAGAGGAAGAAATTGCTTCAAAAATTGGCATATCTACCTTAGCACTAAGTCAGCGCATATATTATGGTAAATTAGCTAAAAACCAGCTGGTACAGGCAAACTTGCGGCTAGTATTCTCAATTGCTAAAAACTATACAAATCGGGGATTAGAACTTCTAGATTTAATTCAAGAAGGAAATTTAGGATTAATTAAAGCAGTTGAAAAATTTGATTATACCAAAGGTAATAAACTATCAACTTATGCCACTTGGTGGATAAAACAGATGATACGAATAGCAATAGCTAATCAATCTCGTACTATTCGTCTACCTGTTCATCTATGGGAAAAAATTTCCTTAGTGAAGAAAACAGCTAAGTTACTTACTCAAGAAATAGGCCGTATTCCTAAACAAAAAGAAATTGCTGCTACTTTAGGAATGACAGATGAAAATTTACAATCTCTGATTAAATATACTTTACCAACAACTTCCTTAGATACGCCAATTGGTACTGAAGAGGATACTATATTAGTAGACATTATTGAGTCTTCTGGAGATACACCAGAAGATTGGATGCTGAAAAGTTTTTTAATAGATGAATTAGAAAGTTTTTTAGAAATACTCAAACCTCGTGAACGTAAAATTTTGGAAATGCGTTATGGTTTAGATGATGGCTATGAAAAAAATTTAGCAGAAATTGGCCGTAAAATTAACATAAGTCGTGAACGGGTTCGCCAAATTGTCAACAAAACATTAAATACCTTACGACTGTCACAACCAAGAAAAAGGATAAAACAGGAATTTATTGATGAACATAAAATCTCTCAATCTCTCACCAGCCCATTGGTTTTATCGAGTGTTTCATCCAATATAGAAAACCTCAAAGATGCCAATGTAAATAATAAATTACAGACTGTTGATATACAAATCCATCTCACCCAAGAAAATCAAATCATGGAAATTAATTCTACCAATTTAACCGAACAATTTGCTTCTTTAGAACAGACATTTCATCAACTATCTGAGCAATTAATTAAAGCAGCTAAAGCACTGCAAAATCCTGGTATTCCTTTAGCCGAAGATTTAATTTTACAACTAAATCAATGCCAAAAAGATTTTATACAGTTGCAAAATATCACACTGGAATTAGCAAAACGTTCTCAAATATCTTCCCAGGCAAACACTGATACAATTTCTTCTCTGACAGACATCAAAGACTTGATACAAACTATTACAGATTCAGAAAATGAAAAGTTGAAACTTGAGAAATTACGCTCTGACGCTTTGAGAGTTTTACAGCGAGTATTGGCAATATCCCATCAAATAGATAATGATTTTCACCCTTTAAAAGATTGTCGGGTAAAAGCCCAAGAACTTTATAAAGTAATTTCACAATCACAAAGTTATGAAAATTCAGAGATTCAAAGTTTAGCAGATGGTAATCATCCATTCTCGAAATTAGTTACCTTGATTGAGGTTCGCGAGTCCGCAGACTATCAACGGTTGGAAGAATTACGGTCTACTGTAACTCAAGGTTTAGGGATGCCTCTAGCTTTAGCAGCATTAACAGGAGGACTTATAATCCGAGAGGAATCCATCCCAGAATTACCTTTAAATTTTAGCACTGAAGTAGATGAAGAAACCTCTAGCTTAAAGTCTTCTCCAGCAGCAAGATTAGAGGTAAATCAAAAAGCAAAAGAAGAGTCAAATGAAGGATATGCACAGCTAGAAATTGCATTACCTGAGCATCAAATTATAGTAAATTCCCAACCTATCGAAACATTAACGATAATTCCTGAAGAACCTGCTGAAAATAAACTTGAACAGAAAATTGAAAATCCGATATTAACCCAAGTTCACACTCATCAAAAGGCATTTGTAGAACCAGATGTCAAAGAAGACATAGAACCTCAATATCAACCTACATCAAAGGATATAGAACCAAAAAATATTACAGCCACTAATGATCATGCCAATCAAGAGTTACTGGAACAACGTCAAAAAATTTGGCATTTACTAAGAGACAAAAAACAGAGCCTTGCTTATCATTTAGCACACTGCTTAGAAACTATCTACCCTAAATTTCACCCACATTTACCTTCAAAGATAATTCGTGGGGCAATTTTAGGTCTTCATGTACGTTATGATGCCGGATTAGAATTAGGACAAATCGCTAATAATATTAAAAGTGATTTTACCAACTTTAATGACGACTGTTTTGTAGATGAAGATAATGAATGGAATCAAGCAATTAGTTTATTATTAGTTACTGCTACATTGCGTCCAGCTTTACTTGCACCAAATACCAACGCTGCGGTAATTTTACACTCTCTTCGGTTGGGAGAAGGTTTAAATCAACTCTATAAATATTGCCAAATTATTGCCAAATACGGAAACCAACGTTTGGCTTTAGATATAACAGCTATCAAAAAAGTTATCAGCCAAACAGTATGGGAAAATGAATTAGCTGCTTTGCGTCAGGAAGTTGAAAATTGGTGGTCTCAAGCTCAAGTTTTAACCATGTCCTATGACACAGCTAAGGCAGTTTGGAATCAGTGGCTTCAGCCCAATCAACTTATTCATTCTCTGCTACTTCCTGTTAGGCAAAATGATGTGAGCAAGTTGGATATTGCCAAACAAAATATGCAACGATTATCCAATGAAACTCAGATTAATGAAGAAGTCAATCGGACACAGAGGGAAATTGGTCTTTTGAGAGCAAGTAGTGATGCTATCACAGGTAGAACTCTCAGTAAAATTCGCCAACAGGTTCGCAAAGCAGTTAATTTCGTGGATGAATGGATTAGACTGCAAGAATCAAACACAATCAAAAGTAATGATTATGCTTATAATCAAGCTCAACAATTGCAGAAAGAACTGGCAAATCTTCATCAAACTGTGTTAGAAGAACTAAATGTTTTTTACCATAAAAATTCCTCAGTTTTATTAACAGCAGGTATTGATTATTGTAGAACAGCAGTAGAGGATATTCGTGATCTTTTTGAAGAAACCAAGTCCTTACGAGCATTAGAACCGGAGATTAAGTATCTACTTCATGCTGAATTGCTGAAAATTCCTTCACTATTAATGGACTCTGACTGGCAACCAGAAATTAAAAAACCAGAATTATTAGCGCAAGAAATTATTAATCTGGTTACACAAAATAATTTTAGCTGGAAACAAGCTTTTAATTCACGAATTGAAAATAAAGACCACGAAGCTACAGAGAGAATTATTGAGTTTCTGCAAGTATATACAGAAACATCTATTGATAGTGATGAACTCCAAAAACAAAGAGAAATACAGATTAAGAATTGTCAGCAAGAATTAAAGCAAGCTGTCAATAATACTCGGAAATTACTAGAAGCTAATGTAGCTTTAGGTGTCATTAATGAAAATGATAGATTAGACTATGTAGCAGATATTGAAAGCATAGAAACTGCTATACCAAAAACCTTAAGATTTGGGGCAAATATATCTCATCTGCAAAAGATAAGTGACGAAATTAATACTAAACGCCAACAAGAAATTGATGAGAAGAGAAAAGAATTGAAAGAATTGATTGACAAAATAGGTCTAGATAATACTGTATGTGATCGAATTAGCGGTGTATTAGATAAAGGTGATATATTCACTGCCAATGAATATATAAACATGGTGCAGCAAAATAGGCAAATACCTGAAGTAGAAAATCGGAGAGAGGTTTTTAAAGACTTCTTTAATAAGGAGAATTATACTTCTCTAGAAAAAGAACTTGAACCTGCTGATCTTAATCGAACAGCTAGACGTGAGATAATTTTGAATATTTCTAAGAGCAGAAATATTGGGCTATTGCATATGCAACAAGTACCAGGCGCTCAAGCAAAAAAAGCTTCTGAAATGCTTGAATCTTGGTTTAAAACTAAGACAGCTAAGAAAGCAGATTCAGAAGAAGATGTTCGCACAATTCTGAGCAATCTAGGTTTTAATACAGGAAATATCAATATTAAACAAAAAGATAATTACACTTGGATTAATATTACTACTAAACCAATTCAAGAGAAAAATAGTTGTCCTGTTCCCGCTTTTGGTTCAAAAGCAAACGGTAACTATCGTATTCTCTGTGTCTGGCATAGGCCATCAGAAGAAGAAATTCTCAATGCTATTGGGGATACGTCTCATGGTTGCCCAGTTCTTGTGTTCCATTTTGGACGAATGACAGAAAAAAAACGCAGAGACTTAGCTCGTTTGAGTCGGGAGCGTCGCCGCACTTTTATTGTCATAGATGATATTGTTATGTTGTATCTGTGCGGAGAAAGAGGGGTACGTTTACCAGTATTATTTGACTGTACCTTACCCTTCACTTTTCTAGAACCTTATACGACTACAGCAAGTGAGTTTGTTCCTGAGATGTTTTATGGGCGGGAACAAGAACGGCAATCCATAATTCACCCAATGGGATCTTGTTTAATTTATGGAGGACGGCAATTAGGTAAAACAGTTTTACTGCGTTACGTTCAGAGAGATTTTAACGCTCTCAATCAGGAATATAGAGCGGGATTTTTAGATATTAAACAAGTTGGAGCAGAGAAACCACTAGATGAAATTTGGTCTTGTATTATTAGTAAGTTGGAGGAAATGAATATCTTCGATGCCAAGCGGCGTAATCTTCCCAACTCCAAAACTTTACAGCAAATTAAAAGCTGGTTAGAACTGAACAACCAAAGACACATTTTACTGTTGTTGGATGAGGCAGATAATTTTTTGGAAGCAGACAGCAAAGAAGGTTTTCCTCGATGCGATGAATTGAGAAGATTAATGTTGGAGACAAACCGACGTTTTAAAGTAGTTTTCGCTGGATTACATAACGTGCTGCGAACCACAAAACAAGTCAACCATCCTTTGGCTCACTTTGGCACTCCCATTTGTATTGGACCATTGTTAAAGAATGGCGAAATGCGAGAAGCAAGAGCTTTAATTGAACGACCATTTGCCAGCGTAGGTTATCGCTTTGAATCTCCTGATTTGGTAACACGAATTCTGTCCCAAACTAACTATTATCCCAGCCTTATACAGCTTTATTGTCAACAACTTCTCAAGCACGTTACCAACCCTGATGTTGCAAATTTCAATACTAAAGATAGTCCACCTTATGTAATTACTTCGCAGCAAGTTGATGATGCTTACAATAATCAAGACTTGCGTAAAGCTATCCTAGATCGATTTCTGTTGACTTTACAACTAGATCAGCGATACGCAGTAATTGCTTATGCCATTGCCTTTAGTTCTATCAACAGTGACAAAGGAATGGTAAATGGATTTAATGTTTCTTGGATTAGAAATGAAGTGCTTACTTGGTGGTATGAAGGTTTCCAAGGTTTATCATTAGATGAAATTCAGGTTTTGCTAGAAGAAATGGAGGGATTAGGGGTTTTACGTAGAACTAATACAGGTAGTTTCACCTTGAGAAGTCGCAATGTATTGTTGTTAATGGGAACTCAGGAGGAAATTGAAGCCACACTTTTACAACATCGGGAATTACCCCTAGAATATGAGCCTTCTAATTTTCGTTCAGTTATTGGTATCAAGGACAATTTTCAGCGCAGTCCCTTAACCGCCCAACAGGAATCAAAACTGTTATCTCCTGAAAATGGAGTCTCTATTATATCTGGAACTTTAGCAGCAGGACTTGAAGATTTAAAGCTGTATCTAGAATCAGTTTTGAGTAAAAAGAACGAATATTCCTATTACTATTGGGAGGATCTGTTTTCTCAAGAAGATTTTGCTCAACGTCTAAAGTTGCGAATAAGTAAACGCCCACAAGATTGTATAACCCTGATTGTTATATCCGCAATTTGTTCCTGGAATCATCATTGGGTTCAAGAAGCAAGAGAGCAAATTAAAAGATTAAGATCACAAACTTCTTTTGTGCAGTTAGTTTTTGTGGCTACTCCTCAAAACTTGTGGCAATTATTAAACAATAAACACACGGATTTTAATGCCTTGAATAGTCTAACTAATTTGACTTTAAAACCTTGGCATGATGTTACACTACGACAATGGCTAGAAGATTGCAATTATCCGAGTGATCAAGATTCCCGTGAAAAAATTACCGCCGTGACGGGAAATTGGCCAGCACTTATTTACAGGTTTTATCACCATTCTCAATCTCATCTACACAACTGGGAGCTTCATCTAGAAGGATTAAAAGAATCGTTTAATGACTGGCAAGAGGCAAGAGACTTTATTACTGTACAATTAGGAATTGACCGCTACGAACAAAAGAAGGTATTACGAGCTTTAGCTGATTGGTGTCAAACTCCGGAAGATAGCATTTCTACTGATGAATTAGTAGATTTAAACGATGATATTCAACCAGATATTGTGAGAAAAGTTTTACTTTGGGCAGACCTACTAAATCTAGTCATTCCTGTACGTAAGAAAAAAGAACATCAAGAATACTGGCGTATTGCACCAGTAGTTGGTCGTCTCCTCGAAGCTATGGAAGATTAATATCCAGAAGCAGCAATTGATTTGCATAGTGTGGACAATCCTTGAAATAGTTATGCGGAGGATTGTCCTGTATTTATGGTTAACTTGTCAAAATATAAAAGTTCGTAAATCATGGCACTCCCAGATTATATAGACAATAATCAAAAGACACTTGAAGAGGTTTTGAAAGAACTTATTTTAAATGAGAGCCAAACAAACCTAGACATTGCTACTGGATATTTCCGTATTGAAGCGTGGATATCTCTAGAACAAGCTTTCAAGACCTTAACAAACCTACGCTTGCTCATTGGTCGTGACCCCACAATTCGACCCGCAGAAAGAGATCGCATTGACCTGTCACGATACTTTCGGCTTGATGTCCAGAAGCAGCTAGAGTCTGAGAAATACAAGCTTAAATATAAGCAGCAGATTGACCGTTTGATTGAATACTTACAGCAAGACCATATTCAAGTTAGACTTTATGGAGTGATTGGTGAAGGTGTGCAATTTCTCCACGCTAAAGCCTATATATTTGATAATTATAGCATTATCGGTTCTAGCAACTTTACTCCTGCTGGATTGAGGGGGAACACAGAGTTAAATGTATTAAATAAAATAACAGTAATCGCCCAAGACCTTCGTAGCCAGTGGTTTGAGAAATTCTGGAATGACAAAAGTGTAGACCAAGGTTATAAAGCCAAACTAATTGATGCTTTAAATGCTTCAAAGTTTGGCAGTAAACCTTACACACCCTATCAGGTATTTTTAAAAGCACTTTATGAACTTTTCAAAGAAGATTCCTTACCAGAGGGGGACATTCGCACAAGCCTAGAATTAGCTAATTTCCAACAGGAAGGCTTTGAGCGGGCAGTCAGGTTACTGGAACGCCACCGGGGCTGTATAGTGGCAGATGCTGTGGGTTTAGGTAAGACTTACATAGGTTTGCGGGTGCTTGACCACTACCTGATCAAAGACAGACAACCCGGTTATGTGCCTCGCGCACTAGTGGTATGTCCAGCCCAGTTGCGGGATTTGGTGTGGCGGAAAAAGCTGGATGAGTACGGAATTAAAGCTGACGTGGTTTCCCAAGAGGAAATTAGCCGTAAAACCTTCGACCTCCGCCGCTACAACAAGTATGACATCATTGTTGTAGATGAGTCACATAACTTTCGTAATAGTGCAACAAACCGATATCGAAATTTACAAAAGCTCCTTGGCAGCGGTAAGCGAAGTAAGCGAGTGTTGCTATTAACTGCAACGCCAATCAATACCAGTATTTATGACCTTTACCATCAAATTTTATTGCTGCCATGTAGTACAGAAACATATTATCGAAAATATGGAATACCCCATCTCAAAACTTACTTTAAAGCCTTGGCGAAAGGTGAAGAGGAAATTACTGAACTATTGTTCCAAACAATGGTAAGACGTTCTCGCCAAGATGTAATAAAACGACAGTTAGCTGGTGAAGAAATTTACATTGCTGGTCAAAAGATTCGCTTCCCAAAACGCAAATTACAGCAGTTTACCTATAATTTTGAGGCAAGCTTTCAAGGGTTTTATGCCGGGATTGCTAATCAAATTGACGAGTTGCACCTAGCCCCTTATAACATCAAAGGCTTTAAGAAGCAGAAAAACAAGCAAGAAGAAGATGAGGTAAAGCGCAATGATGCTCTTGTTGCCCTAATGAAATCACTTTATCTGAAGCGTTTAGAAAGTTCGCTGATTGCTTTTGAAAGCAGTATACGCAATCAGAGGAATTTTCAAGAAAGGTTTTTTAGCTTGCTACAACAAGGCAAACTTCTAGATAGCCATAATTTTCGCAAAATTTTAACCGCAGAGACAGATGAAGAGGAGAGCAGTTCAGTAGAAGATTTAATCGATTCTTTAAATGAAATAGAGCCTCAAGACTACCACATTGAAAAATTACAATCACAGATTAAATCTGACCTGGGTATTCTCAATGGGATTATGAATACACTTTTACAAATTAGAAAAGATGTAGAACTAGGAAGGGATTATGATTGCAAGCTAACAGCATTCAAACAAGTTTTGTCTACAGAACTTAAGGGACAGAAAGTTCTTGTTTTCAGCTATTTCAAAGATACAGCCGATTATTTATACAACCAGTTACTTTCAGATCAAGACTGGTTAAAGGCGATGGCGATAGATGGTCGAAAGCCTACAATTGATAAAATCACTGGTGAAACTCCTGGCAAACAAAGGGAAGAAAAAGTTAAGCGTTTCGCACCCAAGGCAAATGGTCAAAGTGAGGATGATCAGCAAAATTTACAAAGTCAAGAAATTGATATTCTTATCTGTACTGACGTTCTATCGGAAGGTCAAAATTTACAAGATGCTGGTGTTTTAGTTAATTATGATCTGCATTGGAATCCAGTGCGAATGATTCAGCGTGCCGGTCGAATTGACCGTTTGGGTACTAACTATGAAGAACTGTTTATTTATAACTGCTTTCCAGAAGAAGGTTTAGAGGCTTTACTGGGATTGGTAGCACGATTGCAAGCTCGGATTGCCATGATTGGTGAGAATGTGGGATTGGATGGCAGCGTTTTAGGAGAAATAATTTCCGAAAAATCATTGGAAGAATTATATCGACTTAAGAAAGCAATTAGTGATGCGGATAAAGAAGCAATCCTAGAGGAACTTGAGCAAACAGCCGATTTGGTGTCATTGGATGAAATGCGTTTGCCTTTATTAGAATTTTTCCAGCTAGAAGGTGAGCAAGCAGCAGAAGAAATCCCACTAGGCATTCACAGCACACGCCATTTCTATATTCCTGAAGCCGAAAACGGGGGAATATTTCTAGCGTTTCGTGCTAAAGATGAACACTTCTGGCACTTTTATTCCCGTATTAACGGTGTGATTTCTTTCAATCCAGACAAAATAATTACCAATAAGCTTCAAATCTTTAACTGGCTCAAGTGTAAAGCTAATGACTTTCCCCCTCCAGAACAACTGCTGCCAGCGAAGTTTGATGACTCTATCTTTGATGTTTTGGATGCTGCTGTCTGCAACTTAATGACATTGTTCAGAAAGCAAGAAACTAGCAATATTTTAAAGCCTAAACTTAGTAAGCCTTTACAAAAAATTCATCAAGCTTTGATTCAGTTTAATCCTATAGATGAAGACGCGTTATACCAAGAAGCGAAGCGACGAATATTAAAAGTTATTACCACAGTTAACCTTCGTATCTACGAGCGGGACTTGAAACTAATTTGGGAAAAATTCGCTCAGAAAAAAGACTTAAATGCTCTGGTTTTTGAACTAGATGAGTTCTTTGTTGAACAAGACCAATATCACGAAATTGATGAAGAGGCAGAATTCAACCCATCAACAGTGATTAAGGAAGAGGATATTCAGCTTGTTTGTTACCAGTGGTTTAAACCAGAATAATGAGCCTGCTACCTGGGTGTCCGCTTAGGCTAAATAAAGGGTTATTTTTACAAAATTTTACAAGGTTGCCCCTGGTTGCACGAACCTTCTATTTACGCCAATTTAGATACCATCGTTTCCCAACTCCAAGAACGCTTTCAACAACAATGTCGCTATACCATTCGCTATCAAAGCAAACCAGGACAAGCACGCATCTGGGATATTGACCGCTCAGAATTAAGACTCCATGACGGCACTCTCTACTTATTTGCATTTGTACCTGACTGGCGTTCTTACCGATTTGACTATTGGCCTAATATCGACCAAAATTTGATTTTCAGACTAGATAAAATTTTCGATGTTAGCCCTATAGATTGTTTAGGTATAATTTAGTTAGTTCCAAAAATCCTGTAAATGAAGAGGGTTCCGAGTGCAGAGTATTTCCCACCAAAAACTAAAATTAAATTATCCCCTGCCTAAATAAAAATATGGTTATTCCAGAACTTGAAAAACAACTTCTTCAACTTTCCCCCAATGATAAACTTTACATTATCCAGCTACTAGCACAAAGCCTAACTATGGAAGATAAAAATAACAAAACCCTTCCAGAACAACCTAGTAAACTTTCAGAATTTTTTCGTCAATCTCCTTTAGCTGAAGTAGCTGAAGAATTAGACCTTAGTAGAGATACCAGTTTACCGCGTGATAGTTTTATCCCATGACTTATCTTCTTGATACTTGCTTAATTTCTGAAACTATTACTAAACAACCAAATCAACAAGTTTTAAACTGGCTAGATGCCCAACTTCCAGAAACACTTTACTTGAGTGTAATTACAATTGGTGAAATTGCTAAAGGTATCAGTAAACTTCCTGTATCTAAACGCAAAGAATCTCTAACAAAATGGTTAAATTCCATCCTACCCCATCGCTTTGAAAACAGAATTTTAGGTCTGGATATTGCCACAATGGTGTTATGGGGAAATCTAGTTGCAGAATTAGAACAAAATGGACGACCTTTACCCGCTATGGATTCTCTCATTGCCGCCACCGCATTACAAAATTCTCTCACACTTGTTACCCGTAACGAAAAAGATTTTGCTGGTACTGAAGTTGTAATTATTAATCCTTGGAATTTCTAAATGGGAAATTTTCAACCAATTTAGGATTCATTATTCTAACCTCAGTTCGGCTCAATCCCTTTTTGGAGTTACTCAACGAGAGAATAGACTTTTCATCCTATGAAATAATCAGGGTTTTAGCTTATCCCGAACTCACGTTATTCTAACGCCTCTTGTAAGGCACATTTAATAAATCAATCGCCCGTTTCTTCGCATCTTCCCCGCGCCTATCATACTTACTCGTAGTATTAGTTGACGCATGACCAGCCAGCTTGGATACCGTAACAATATCTGCACCCCCATCCAACAAATCACTAATAAAAGTCCTGCGGAAATCATGCGGTGTAAACCCTTCTTCCACACCCGCAGCTTCCCCTCGGCGCTGCAATGCCCGCAGTACCCCCTGCTCACTCATCCGCCGTTGGATAACTTTATTCCCCTTATCCAACGGATAAAATAAAGGACCCGCTTCCTTACCCCGAACCAGCAACCAATCCTGCACCGCCCGGACACCCGCTTCTGGTAAGTAAACAATTCGCTCCCTGCGTCCCTTAGCTTCCCGTATCGTCAGCGACCGACTGCGCGATTTTAAATCGCTCAAATCAAGATGTGTTACCTCAGAACGCCGCAATCCCACCGTCAAAATTGCCAACAGCGCCGCATCCCTCGCCCCTAAATTCGAGTTATCTTGAATACAATTCTCCCACAGGGCAGCAATTTCTTCTCCATCCAGCGCCCGTCCCTTGAGTAAACTTTTACCCCGCACAGACTGAATATCAGTAGCCCGGCCATAGTCCTCGGTAGACATTAACCCCAACCGCCATGCTTCCTGCAACACCCGCCGCAGCGCACACAACATTTTATTTGCCATTGCTGGACTGTATTTTTCCATCAGCACTGACCTCACTGCTGCCGTATGCTGATATCGCAACTTTGCCCAGTCCAAAGTTTGAGCATCACAACTATCATTGGTTAACAGGCGGGCGATCGCATTTAGTGCCTCCCGCATTGTCCGCCGAGAACCCTCACCCAGAGAAGCCAGATATACAAGAGCCGGGTGCATGGTGATAGGTACTGGCTCTGTTAACGCCAGTGATTCTTTTGAAAAATTGGAATTTGCGATTGCCTCTGGCGCGGCATCGCCCATCGCATTGTTGTTCACGGTCATTAAACAGCTGCTTTGTCATTTATCTTCCCTAAAATGCTGCTGTTCTTCAACCAATTGTTACAAAAGAGAGCCGGAAAATTAAGTTGTGTTGCGAGAACACCTTTTCTCTCTACCTTTTTAGGCTCAAAAGTATGACTCTATGTGAGCCGTTTTAGCAAAATATGTCGAGCAATTGGGTTAATAACTGATATAAAGTGTTATGTTTGCAGTTGGGGTATTTGCGCTTGTAAGTGCCACGCATAAATGCACAACCGTGTGTAGCGGCGCGATAGCGTGGTGGGGAGAGCAGTAAAGGCTGAAGTCTAAAAGATGAGTGTTTAAATGTGAACACTGTAGGTTTGAGTGTGGCAGAAATTTACAGGCTTTCGTCAAGTTGGACACCAAATGGTAATGTGTCAAAGCCTAAGTTTTCTAGAGTTAAAATTGCTGTTTCCACTGATGAATTGTTGATTGTTTCTTGATTGACTAAGGATGTAAGTAATTCACAAACTCCTTGATATTGACTGGCATTATAGTCAATCCAACGGTTAGAATAGAAGAGTGCATCATGTAATGCCATTACCACTTCTGTATAGGGTTCAAACGGTAATTTATCGCGCATAGTACGCATGGTACGCAGTAGGTTATCTGCATAGACAGATGCTATTGGTTCTCCAGAGCAAGAGGAGAGTTTTTGTAAATCTACCAAGATATTCTTGGTAAGTTCTAATCCTGAAACTTCTAAAACATTCTGCTCAATATTCATTGTTTTTCTCCAATAACAACTAAAGTTTAGTCGGAGCTAATGGACGCTTTGTGAGCTAAATTTATAGGCGGAGTGTCAACGTGGTTCTTATTAGTGAACACGATTAATCCTATTCCCCAAGATAATCTACCACTGCTGCCAAATCTTCCATTGCCCGATTAAAACGATTTAGCATTGCTTCTGCTACTTCTGGGTCAGCATTGATAGTTGACAGCTTTTCCCTTACCACAAGGTCAAGGGCTTCTAGCCATTGGGATAAGCTGGTATGCCTCATTGCTGACAATAACCCCATGTTGGTGAGGACAGCCAAATGAAAACCAAGTTGGTTTTGTCCACCATAGCCTAAATATCCGTTTCTCAATTCCAGCTTTTCTGGGGTAAATTCTACATATTGGTCAAAGGTAATACCAGCAGGTTCTAGCTTGGGTTGTGGTAATGGTGGTTGAGATTGAGTCATAAGGTGTACTGAGAAAAAATAAAGGCATTAATGTGGAGATATTGCGGTAAGTCGGTCGGCATAATGCCAAGTTTTGGCTGTACTCACTTGGGCGAGTTACTTAACATGGTTATCAGTCGCTTGATTTGACCAACCCGTTTGCGTTGATCATAGCGACGCTTTGCTTCTGTAGTGATTTTTTCTACAAGCTTGCTATCGGCACTTGCAACTGTCCAAGCTGCTTCTAGAAATACCTCAACTGTGATTCCTCTGTCTTTACAGAAGCGCGTTAATTCGTGATCTAGGTCTTTTTCGAGAACGATGGCTGAATGTCGTCGGGTTTCAGGATATTTTTCGAGTTCGGCTTGCAGTGAAGGGAGTGAGTTGAGGGATGCAGGAGTTGGGTTTGTTGCTTCGGTAACTGGAGTGGATGGTTGTAGTGAGTCCCTGTCGTCTGCGTTTGCTGGCATTAGTGTTTCTTGTTCTGGCGTTTGCGGTTCTAATTGGGGTTTAGGAACAAGCGCATCTTGGCGTGGTGGAACAGTTGGGCGGTTGCGTTTGTTGCGGAGTTGGTTGAGTACGTTATCTGACATTGTTATTTACTTCCAATTAACTTACCAATTTTCTCGATTAAGATTTCAAATGGGTATTCCAAGTCGGTGTATCCCAATTCACTGAGGGTTGCACGTTTGTTGATGGCTTGTTTGTAGCGTTCTGATTCCCGGATTGAAGGGAGAACCAAGCCAGCATCTACTTCGTCCCGCATTCCCTCTACCGCAGCCCGACTTTCTTGGGCTTGGGTGTTACCAAACCAACGGTCTCGAAATGGTAGTACACCTAATACTTCTGCATTCGTTGCGCCGACATCACGCAAGCCACCCAGTAAATCAAGCGTCCGCACCAGTGAACCATAACCTTTGACTGATGCTTCTGCGGGGATGACCAAATAATCTGCTGCACCAATAACTGTCAAACAAATTTGCGACCTTTGGGGTGGTGCATCAATGATGCAGACTTTGAAGATTTTGGCGACAGCTTCTAACCGACGTTTCAGTAAGGTTGCACCTACTCCGCTATTAGATAAGTAGTCCTGTACAGTGTCGAGTTGGTCGTCGGCGGGGATGAGAAATAGATTGTCGTTATATGAGGTCGGGTAGATGCAGTCTTCTGGGGTAACTGTTTTTTTGAGGAACTCTAGTAAGGTGGGTTGGTTGGGTTCTAACTCGAATCCTAGATAGGTGGTGAGGTTGTGTTGGGGGTCGGAGTCGAGCATCAAGGTAGGAAACCCCTGACGTGATAGCAACCGACCCAGGAATAGGGCAGTTGTCGTCTTCCCCTGCCCCCCACTCAGGCTGGTGATGGTAATTGTCAGCATACATTTATTAAACTAGCTTTTTAACTAAGGATTAAGTAAACATTTTATCAAAAGCTAAAATTATTTATTTGGCTTTTGATAAATTTAGCTTTTTTCAAAATTAGCTTTTTACTTACTGACAAGGATTAAGTAAATATTTTATCAAAGACTAAAATTATTTATTTGGCTTTTGATAAATTTAGTCTTTTTTAAAATTAGCTTTTTATATTTTACGCTTTTCGCTGCTAACTTAACCACTTAGTTAGGCAGAGAAAAATCGAGTTTCATTTTTATCACTCCTGTAAGAAGGGTTAACAGCCAGAAATCTACGCACGCATTATTGCAGCTAGTTGTAGCCCGATAGGGCTTCAGGGTCTAGGGATGAACCGGGATACTGGATCTGGGTAGGAAACCACAAGTACGCGGAACTTGTGGTACTTCACTCTCATTAGTTTTTAGCTTTTTGGAAAAAACTAATTTTAGCTTTTTAGCTTTTATAGCCATCAAGATTAGGACATAATATCATGTCCGCATAATTACTTGCGATATAACTTGTTTATGCAGAAATCGGAAAAATGTTTTTCCCCCTGCTCCCTGCTCCCTGCCCCCCTAATGATAAGTATTCAACCGGACATGATATAAACTATAGCTGGTGACTCTTGACAGTGCTAAAAGCCTTTGAGTGTCTAAGTTTTAGTTTTGGTTAATGTCCTAACCGCCTTGTCTACGGCTATATTAAAATACAGAAAAATATACAGTAGCGTTAGCTAGGTATAAGTTACGCGCAAGTCTAAGAGCGTGTTCATTCCTCTGTCTTGTTACTTTTTAGGGACTTGCTCGCCGTTGGGCTATGGGTCAACGGACTGGATGATATAGTCCATCACTAGAGTGAAATTTCCAGCCAACGCCCATCGGGTCCCGATTCCTCGACCAACTGAGAAATTCCTGCTCAGTTTTGCTTTCTCTTTCAGCAATCAAACTTTGGGGTGTGACACCCAATCTCCGGGCAAGATTTTCATTGGCGAATGCTTGCAGTTCTACTGACGGCATCTGGTAAGGATATGCTGACCGCCTATTTCGGGTTTGACCACCACCATTGTATCTACCAGATGCTACAGCCCGTTCTAATTTTTCTAAATGTTTAGCAATGAGTTCCAGTTTTCTTTCCACTCCTTCACTTTGTTGGGAAAGCTGGGTTTCTATTTGCTCCAACTTCGCCTCTACGTGCTGCAATTCAGTGGTCGCTTCCACCACCATGCTGCTGTCAAACTGTGCTATCAATTCTTCTAATCCTTGCAGCAAGGCAATTGTATGTCCCTGTCTGTGTATTGTCGCTAATTGTCTTACTACTGGTATCAGTACAGTAGGTACGCGAATCATCTCGCTGGGTGGTGTTTTTTTAGCAGCACGGGAGGAGTTTACAGGCATTTGATATCTACATTCGATATCTACAACCTGATTTTAAACTGAAAGGGAGTGCAGCAGCGACAAAATATCTACTCAATTCGTCACTCGATTTTGGATTTACGATTACCGTTATATAAAACCTACTCAAATCTACCTATAGGAGAAAACTAATAAACCATCAATCGGCATTTTGGCAACCAAAATTTTACTATTAACGGCGTGGGTAATTCCTAACTTAGCTAGTTCATTATGACCTTGATCATTATGCCAAGTTGCTATACGCACATCGAAGAGTGATGGTATGTCTTCGGTCACCATCTCACGAAATTTTGGTTGACCAATCATAGTAATTTAATCGTCGTCAGGTTTTTTAATATCTACCTTCCATTCGTCTTCTATAAAATATACTACATATTCATCATATTCTGACTCTGGAGGTTGACCATGAGATGCTAAAACTTGTGCTTGTTGTATCTCCCCATTATTAGGTTCAATTTTTTCTAGATATAAATCAAATTCCCATTCATTCCGTAAATCAAAAATAAATTGTAAATGATTTTCGACTTCTAGGGATAAATCACCTAACCGAAAATTCCCAGTATGGGGGTTAAATTCTAGTTCAGGATGATCTAATTCAAATGTTCTCCCTAAGCGGTCTTTGTAAATAAATCTGTACAGGTGTTCTGTGTCAAAATCAAAAGCTTCGGCAATTTCTATAGCCACTTCATCTAAATTAAAATAACTAGGAATAGCAATGCGTCGCCAAGCATCCTCTAAGGTGACTTTAAATATATAAATACCTTCTGTAAAATCTCCTTCTGCAATTACTAAAGTTTGTGACCATTCAGGGAAATAGGGTTGCAGATAAGGTTTTAAACTATCAAAAGCAATGCGAAAATCTCCCCTGAATTGGGCATAATCTTCTACTTGGATATCTGCACTGCTTTCTGTTAATACAGCCATAATTGCATTACCGAAAGGCAAAGGTTTAACATCAGTAAAACGCCAGCCTTTAGCAGCTTGTGGCTTGCCTGATGTCAGTTCAATTAAGCCAAATAAATGTAAAAGAGCGAGATTATGAAAACCAGGATAATATAATTTATCTTGTTCTGAATAATTATTAAATTTTAGTCCTACCTCTGGGAGTTTGTCCCAAAATAATAAACAGCGATATGCTTGGTCAAACATATCTCTTGGGTCGCCTAATACTTCACTGTCTCCCCAAACTAACCAAGATTCTAATAAAGTGAAATATTGTTCTGTGGGGTTGAGACTCTGCCAAATTTGAATAATTTTGGGGTCTAAAACTAATTTAGTCTTTTTACCTTTACCAATAATTTGAGCTAGTCCAGAGGTGCGGAGGAGGAAATAAAGACCGTGTATATAGGGGTAAGATTTTTGTACAGGACGTTTAAGGTTAATGTCTATAGAAAAACTCAATTGAGAGTTAAGTTCTTGCAGATATTTCAGGGGAAACTGGTGGTAAGTGCTACTAACTTCAACACCGTCAGGTTGGAGAAAATCTAAAATAGTTTGAAAGTCTTTTAAAATTGTTCCTGGGGTATGTTGACTAATAGTTTGTTGTTGCAGTATTTGTTTTTTATCATCCGTGAGTGTTAGTTTTTCTCGGATGTGTTCTGGAATGAGAGAAAATACGTTAATCATCTGAGGTTAACAATGGTTTACAAGTTCAATTAGAGGAATAACCCGTAAGTAAGTTTTACGAGCCAAAAATTTTAATAAAGCACACTGTTTAACCCACGATTCTTTATCAAGTGCAGTAGCTTAAGAGATGCCCCACTAGGCCGCTTTTGTCCTATTTCCCATTTTTGAACTGTTGAAGGACTTATATTCAAAATACGTGCAAAAACAGCTTGACTGACTTGAGATGATTCCCGTATTTCTTTAATTTGTAATGGTTCTAGAGGCTCAATAGGAGGTAGGCATAGGTGTTCAAATTCGCGCAATGTAGTTTGATTCATTAGCCCAGCTTTGTGTAGGTCTTTTGCTGTCTCATGAACTGCTTCAAGAATTGCTGATTTTTTCTTCCGCATTACAAATCACCTCTATTAATGCATTACTATTTTTTGCTTGCTCAAGCTCTTCTGCTGTATAAGCAAGTAATTGCTTGGATAACATTTTCAAAGCTTCTTCTTCATCTTTGTCAATGTTACTGCGTTCGTTTTTTGAAAAGCCAAAAATAAAAAACCAACGATCTTCATTATTAGTAGCTATTAGTGTCCGAAATCCACCACTTTTACCTTTCCCTGGTTTTGCTATGCGTTTTTTAAACAGTCCACCTCCCAGGTCAGCATCATAAAGCCCTGCTGCCATTTCGTTTACAGCGTTACAGAGACTAAGATTGTTTAAGCCCTCCTTTCTCGCCCAACGGTCAAAAGTACGGTTTTTGTAAATTTTCATTTTATAGTCTCTTTGGATAAAGTATAGCACCTAGTCCTATATTTTAGGGGGAGATAGACATCACCGTGCCAGAAAAGGTTTTTTGTACGCTAAGAAGGGGTATTGCAACGACCCAAAGAAGACAACGCAGAAAATATGGTTTAGACAAAGCCGTACAAAACAGGGTGCTATCCATCTGACCCCCATATCGGCAATTTGGCAACCAAGATTTTACTGTTACTGTTTTAATAAAAATATCAACAGGGAAGACGGGATAAAACAGAACTTCAACGATAATTTTCCCACTCCCTCGCCAGTTGCCAATAGAGTGTCATAGCATACCCCCCCTAAAAAGCTAATTATCAACACTCTTTCACCGCTTCATTACAACTGGCTAGATTTACAAGACACCAAAATAGGGCAGATACCCAGTTATGCTTGCCAATACTTGCATTCTGTAAAATGGTGTATGACGACAGAGAAGCATAGTTTTAAAATAGGTTTTGATACTTGTACTGTAACTGGAATCGCTAGATTCACTAACACTCCGCATGTATGTTACGAAGGTTGCGACGCAGGTAGATTTTCTATGTTCATCTCTGAGGATATGAAAATGTATCCTTGCTCCTTTATGGTAGAAGCTGGCTATGAGGGGACTCCAATTGTCGGAGATAACATGGCGGACTTTTGGCAAAACGGCAATCCATTTAAAGCAATTCGTAACAAGTTAGCTTCTGGTGGTTGCAGTGGTTGTCAAAAGGCAAGTTTGTGTTTAGGTGGTTGTCCATTATTTCCAGAAATCAATCTTTGTCCAGGTCAGTGCAGTAGCATCTAGTTCAAGGCAAGCGTTATCGCGCATCCTTTCACGCTGCTTGGGTTTATAAGTGGAGGTGCAAGATATGAATTTAGCTAAAGTCAAGATATTGGAGAGTGAAAAATTTTGGGGGAGATGGGGTACATAACACGGTAAGATGCACAAATGCCCGAATCCTCTCTTCCACTCATTTATCAACTAAAGATAGTGCTGTTAAGCATCAGCCCCATGATATGGCGGCGCATACTTGTCAGTAGCGACAGCACGATAGAAGACTTGCATTACACACTCCAACTGGCAATGGGGTGGGAAGATATACACCTGCACCATTTCATCATCCACGGTAAGCAGTACGGGATTACCCAACCAGGTGGAACAGTATTTAGCGACCGTGCTTGTGAAGTAAAACTCTCGTCCCTTGGACTGAGAGAGAAAGAAAAATTTTTATACGAATACGACTTCAGTATTTCTCCATTAATGGGTACATGGCGTTATTGGTGGCGACATCAAATTAGAGTAGAAGCAATACTTACACCAGAGCCAAACCAAACTTATCCAATCTGCACAGACGGTAAAGGTGTTTGTCCACCAGAAAACTGTGGTGGCCCTTGGGGATTCATGAAAGCAAGGGAAGAGTTTTTTATTTGGGACGTGTTAGAGCGTTTTGCTTCAATGTTGAGGGAAAAGAAATTTGACATGGATAGAGAAGAAGCCAGTAAGTTACTAACATGGCTATTGGTTTATCAAAACAATTTCGACCGTCAAAAAGTCAACCAAAATCTACTAAAATACGCTAACGGAGATAGGGAGTCGATATTACTTTTCAGAGGATAGCGTGAAATTTAAAATCCAAGTAGTTGTGGAATCAGAGTCAGGAGAAACCCAATTAATTCAAGAAGTTTTAGAAATTGAAAAAGGTAATCTACAACCTGAAAACTTAGGACTTACCCTAGCCCAAGGCAAAGAATTACTGCTTCAGACACAACGCAGCATCGTTAATCAACAAATAGCTCTCTATCAAAAACAGCAACAGTTATGCTCACATTGTGGCAAGAAATTATTGCATAAAGATAAACGAACAATCACACATAGAACAGCTTTCGGCAAACTAAAACTGCAATGTCAGCGATTATTTAACTGTGCTTGTAACGAGCAAGCAACTCGTAGCTTTAACCCAGTAGCCAACCTGCTAAAAGAGCGCACATCACCCGAATTACTCTACCTAGAATCAAAATTTGCATCCCTAATGTCCTATGGACTGTCCAGCAAATTATTACAAGAATTACTACCAATAGAAGGAGAAATAAACCCTGCATCTATACGCAACAATTTACACTCACTTGGTCAGCGATTAGAATCAGAATTACCAGAAGAAGCAGGAATATTATACGAGGGTTGTGAGAGAGATTGGGAAAAGCTGCCTACTCCAGATTTACCGTTGGTAGTAGGTATGGATGGAGGATACGTTCGTTCTTACGACAGAAAATCTAAAAAAGCAGGGAATTTTGAAGTTATTGCTGGCAAGAGTATAAAAGCAGACGGTACATCTAAATGTTTCGGCATGGTTTATTGCTACGATGCTAAACCTCAACGTCGAGTATTTGAGGTGTTAAAATCTCAAGGAATGCAAATGAACCAACAGGTCACATTTCTATCAGATGGAGAAGAGATTATACGTGACCTACAATATTATCTCAACCCCAATGCCGAACATATACTCGATTGGTTTCATATCACAATGCGAATTACTGTGATGAAACAAATTGCTAAAGGTATTAGTAAAGCAGATTTAGAAACGGATATTTCGAGCGAATCTATCCAAAAAGATTTGACATCCTTAAAGTGGTATTTGTGGCATGGCAATGTATTTAAAGCATTATCAAAAATCGAAGATTTAATTGATAATGCCTCTGTGTTAGCTTCAGATTATGATGATACTGAGCCAAGCCTTGAGGCAGAAAAACTCTGCTCGCATTTAGAGGAATTTGAAACTTACATCTCAAATAACGGGCAGTATATTCCCAATTATGGCGAACGCTACCGTAATGGAGAGCATATTTCCAGTTCGTTTGTAGAATCTACCGTCAATCAAGTTATTAGCAAACGATTTGTTAAAAAACAACAAATGCGGTGGACTCCAGAAGGAAGTCATCTGCTTATTCAAGTCCGAACGCAAGTTTTAAATGATGAATGGGTTAATAAATTCCAGCAATGGTATCCGGCGTAAATAGAATGTTCGTGCAACGAGGGGCAACCTGTAGCTAAAAACCTTATACAGCAACAGTTACAGTACAGAGATTGATACGAGATTTAACCGCATTCATTAAAAGATAAGTTGCACAAATAGTTTTTCGGCTTCGTATACAGTAAAATAACTTGGCCTAAAACGGAGCTTAGAGAACCTGGAAGTTTGTGTCTCAAAGTATTATCGCTCCGTCTCGAAAGTGAAAAACATTGCCTAAAATGAGACGAACTAGGTAAAGTTATAATTAGTATTTCTTATCAATCAAGGCTAAATAAAGGGTTATTTTTACTAAATTTTACAAGGTTCCCCCTGGTTGCACGAACCTTCTATTTACGCCGTATGATGTAATAGTCCTCACTTTGAGGCATGACAATTGAATTGAAGCGGTGAAAAAGAAGCTACTTAGCTTACACTGCTCGTTAGGACTCCCAATGGGAGTTCTAATTTAAAAGCTTTCAATCTCTTGAAGTTATCACTTGCCTGTCTCATCTTATACCATCTGGTTGAGCGATATACCTCTCAAATTTGAGTAAAGCCTATCTAACGGAAAATAGGATTATGACGGACAGCCTAGTCCTGCCCAACCACAAACTACACCCTAAATATTCTTTTCCCCAGTAAATGCTTGTATCATTAAACGTTAAGCTACTTCTAAGAAATCTCTCTGTGAGGGATTTTTTGGGAAGAATACAGCAGGTGAAAGATTGAAAAATTCTGCCAATTTTTGGATATGTTCAACTGTTAATTTACGCTTACCGTTAAGCACATCTGAAACAATTGATTCAGTTTTAAAAACAGGAACTAAATCTTTTTGTTTGAGATTTAACTGTGCAATTAAAACCTTGAGAAGTTCTACTCCATAAATATCAGGAACTAACTCTTGTTGTTGTTCGTATTCGTGGATTAAAATCCCTAGTAAGTTCAAGTATTCTTCTTCTGCTTCTGTTAGTTCCTCTTTATCAAGCAAATCATCAATAACTGCTTGAGTTTTTTCATAATCTTCTTCAGAATTTATGGCGCGCGGGGGGAAAGATACAAGTAATTCTGTATAGCTTTTGTTTTGATAGGACATTTTTTCATTGTGATATTGTTTGGTTCATGAGTGAAACTAAGATTGATGCTTTATCAATCTTAGTTAGACTTGGTTAATAGCCTTTTAGTTAAAGTTAACTATCAAACCATTCGTCATTTTTCCATTTGTTTTTGTCGTACTCTATATGAGTAATAAAACCACGAATATAGATAGCTTTTTTCTTGTATTCAATACGGGTGATTAGTCTGTACTTATTTCCTCCAATATCAAAAATGACGAAGTTTTTAACTAGGTCAGGTGCAAAAGGTACGTTAGCTTTAACGTCTGCGAAATTATTCCAGTTTTGTTCTTCTGCAATCTTTTTCCAAGCTGTTATTCCGGGGTTAGCATCTGGGTACTTTTCATAAGCTTCCTTAAGTCTTTTTTCTGAAATAATCCTCATAAATTGGTTGTCCTCTTATACGTATTTTACGTATGTATTTCCGTACTAACTTGCTTGTCATTGGTTTATCCTAAAGAAGTACAATTGAATTAAATGCTTCTTAATCAATTAAGTGCGAATTAATTGATTAGAGAGGCTTTCCTCTATCATTTGATAGCCTTATTTTAGAGGCTTGGAATAAATCTTAGCAAATTGCGAAGTTAAATGCAAGTGTTTGGCGATCGCTCTCCCAACTTTCCCCAATTCCACCTTACTTATAGAGTAAGACGTATTGCTATAGTCTTACTTATATGTCTTACAGTTACAGTCTTACTGTGTTAATTTAGTCTTACTTTACTTGTAAGACGTGAGTAAGACAATGGCTGATAATAGAAAAATGCTTAACTTTAGATGCCCATTGGAAGTGCTAGAAGCTATAGATAGCATAGGTAAAGAGCGTTACCCAGCAAATAATGACAATGGATGCGATCGCTCTAAAACTCTACTCGATATCATCCAAGCTGGTATTGCTGCTTTGACTAATGGTGAGGTACAAGTACAAGTAGTACAGCCAAGTAAGACAGAATTAGATTTAGAGGCAATAGAGGAACTGGTAAAAAAGTTAATAGCTGAAAATTCACCAGTAATACAACCACGTCTTACAGACGATAATACTTATGTAAGACGGTATGAACTACCCCAAAAAATTGATGACAGGATAGCCAACGCTATAGAAGATGGAATTATAGGGGAAGCAATCTCTAAATCCTACGCTGCCATGATGGGTCAATTTAATAACTTGCTGGAGGAGTTGCAAGTCTTAAAAAATAATATTCCCGCCGCACCTGTTCCCAGTCTTCAATTACCAATACCCGATGATTTAATGGCAGAAAATCAAATATTAAAATCATTGCTTGAGTATGAAGGATATGATGAAATTGATTTTCAGGAATTGCCTTTAAATCGCTCTCAAATCATTAAATATTTTGATATTCAAGATATTTTAGATGGTGCTGAATATTCGGATGAGATATTAAGAGCAAGGGGTATTAAGAGCAAGATGGATGAGAATATAGATCATTTTGCGAAATTTATAGACCTGTCAAATACTCATCATTCTTATGTTGTTGAAAGATTCAATAGAATTTTAATTTGGTTAGGGTTTGAGCCTGAAAAAATTAAAATCATCCCAACTGAAGATGGAAAATCAAGAGAGATTTGGTCAGTCAGTGCGGGGGAGTTACAGGAGTGCGATCGCCAAACTGCTGATCCGTCCCCAATCACAAATGCCCAATCACCAATTACCAATTCTCAATTACCAGAGGCAGAGGAAGATTTACCCGTTGTAAAAGAGAAAAATTCTCCCAATTTAGACAAGCCTACAATTATGCTGCATGACGGATCTATTTTGGTAGTGTCAGAAAAGCAAGAAAAAATTTTAATTTTGCTGGGACTAATCCCCCAAACTCATAACCTGCTAACTTCTCAGTTTTTGAGCGTAATCTGCAAAGAACATTTAACCACCAATAAAGAGGAGTTGGAATCTTTAATTGGGGAAAAAATTGACAGCAAGGGCAGCACAATTAGAAAGACGGCTGCAATATTAAGGGGTGCAGGTTTTACGTTGTCAGGTAGTGAGGGTAAAGGTTTTAAAATTATAGGGGTGAAATAACGATTGCAAGAAGGCACTGGCGAGAGCCAATCGCCACACCCGAAAGTATTAAAATTAAGCTGTTGTGTATTTAATTCAGATAAAACTAAGTAGCAAGATGCAGCGACTACAATAACTTAATGTTTTTGGATTATCCAATTTTGCCGCACATCAGCTTAAAACCTTTCAATAATTCAAAACCACCTATTCCGTGTATGGGTTAGGTGGTTTAGTTTTCCTACCAGGATTAAATTATGTGAAAATGCTTTTTAGATTATTGTGCTGCTAGGATTGATACACCCTATTATCCTGGTAGCTTTTCTTACAAAAGTAGCAACTGTACAGCCCTGGTGCTGACAACTTCTGCCTTAACTGTCATCCCCTCTACCCGTTGCACTTTGGTAAAAAGTTTATTTCTAGATAGTTTTAAGTCAGCTTTCTTACGTTGGTTAGGTAGTGGGGAGAATGTATAATTAGGGTGCTGTATTGACCCGTCCTTAAATCTCCATCTGTAGAGTGTTCCATTGATTTG
>NZ_JACJQU010000033.1 GCF_014696825.1 Anabaena sphaerica FACHB-251
CAAATCAATGGAACACTCTACAGATGGAGATTTAAGGACGGGTCAATACAGCACCCTAATTATACATTCTCCCCATTGCCTAACCAACGTAAGAAAGCTGATTTAAAACTATCTAGAAATAAACTTTTTACTAAAGTGCAACGGGTAGAGGGGATGACAGTTAAGGCAGAAGTTGTCAGCACCAGGGCTGTACAGTTGCTACTTTTTTAAGAAAAGCTACCAGGTTCAACAATGGACAATTAACAATTGACAATTGACAATTACATCTCCCTAGAAGTGAGAGGATTGGGGAATAGGAACTGTTTGAATTTTTCTCCTTTCTAGGAGAGGTTTTAAACCTTGAATAAAGCAATTGTCAATTATCAATTATCAATTGATAATAGGGTGTATCAATCCTAGCAGCATGATAATCTAAAAAGCATTTTCACATAATTTAATCCTGGTAGAAAAACTAAACCACCTAACCCATACGCGGAATAGGTGGTTTTTCTCCTCAAAACTGAAAGCCAAAGTAGAAAACTAATTCTTCCCATGTAATACACTGTTAATTCAACATTTTATCCGTTTGGGTGATATCGCCAAATCTCGCCACTGCTGTCAATGCTGATGCTTGCTCTATGCTCTTGGCGAGGTTTCCCCTGTCGCAATTTGGCGAGAATCAGAACAGCTTGTCAACATACTCATCTAGATCACTGCGCTTGATCCGCCAACCCTTACCAATTAACTTAGCTTTCAGTTCCCCAGAGGCGATCGCATCTTTGAGAAATTCCCTAGACAACCCAGTTAACGCTTGTGCTTCTGCCATCGTTAGCAGCAGCTTATCTGCGATCGCAACCTTTGGCTGATTATTATCTTGACTCAGCAATCCCTCAATGATGGAGGCCAGCCTATCAACTGTGGCAATCTCGCCAAATTCCGTAATCTCGCCAGGTGTTTGGACTGCAATACCTGTCTCCTGCTCTTGGTCTGTCGCTATTTGACGAGATTCATCTGTCGCAGTTTGGCGTGATTCAAAAGCTGGTTTAACAGAGGGCTGGTTTAACTCCTCTCTGAAAGCTTCCAGTTCAGCTTGTTCAAAGTTAGCAGTAGGACGGGTTTTCCCTTTCTCATACTTAACGCTAATTCGTCCCTGCTGCACATAACGCTCCAACGCCCGGACACTGACACCCAAAAATTCAGCTGCTTCTTGCTTGTTCATAGAAACCTCGCCAATCTCGCCAAATACTAACACATCTCCTTGGCGATATTTGACGATGTTATAAAAATTTGCGGTCAATGCAGAAAGATACAACGGGAGCGATGCTCAGAAGTGAGATGTCTTTGTTTTGGCAGGGGGATGAGAAAATATTGTTTTATGAGCCTCTTTGATGGATTATTGATTATAGTTACCAGTCTGATATTGAGTGTATCCCCTTGGCGAGATTTAGGTTGGCGGTATTTGGCGAGAATCTAAGCGGTCCTGAAAAATGCTCGTTCACAAGCTCTGAGTAAACGTTATGGCACATTGGTGAGTGGCATTCGCACCCACCAGGAATTTCAACCAGACCAAGCAGTCACGACATCAGACTTTTGAACTATCTTGTGGAGACCCTCAAGCATGAAGGGCTTCCATCTGTCATGCTCATTGTTGGTGAAAACCAAGAAACTTGCTCAATAGGAAAGGAGTATAATTGCTAAACGGGGTAAAAGTAGCCAGCTTGTTGCCCGCCGCCATGTAACGCCTGAAAGTCTTATTCAAGCGTGAACACCTCTGAAAAATTTGAGTTTCGTGACTTTTTGCTATTTTTAGCCATTCTAGAAATAAAATTTTCAAAAATGTGGCGGTGATGCTTTTAATTTAATAAATTAATTATTGACTTAATTATCTTCAATTTTAATTGGGCTAAATTAGTTAAAAATGATATGGAAGAAATATTAAACGAATACTGTCAACAATCTAATTCAGGGCTTCTTCTCCTGAGTATGCCGACAGGCTCCGGTAAAACATACAACGTCATCAAATTTATCTATTCTAATTACAAGGAGTTTGCTAATCAAAAAAGAAAAATTATTTTTATTACTAATCTCAAGAAAAACTTGCCAATTGACGAGCTAAGAGAGCATTTTATCGCTAATGGCAATAGAGATGAATTTAAAGACTATGTTCTTTTTGTTGATTCTAATTCTCAAACTGTTATTAATAATTTACTTGCTATTGATGATGAAATTCCAGAGCAATTTAAGACAGAAACCTTTGTGCGCTTAAAATCTTATATAGAAATATGTAATAATAATCAATTACCCCAATCTATTAAATCTACCATTGAAAAAGAAATTCGTGAAGATATTGAGCCAGCATTCCGAGAATTTATTAAAAGAACATTAAAAGAAAATTTCAAAACAAAACAGGCTCGTCTTTCAGCTATAAAAAATAATCAAGAATATCAATGGATCGGAAAACTGTATCCCGCAGTATTTACAGATGAGAAAACTGTTTTGTTCCTTAGTATGGATAAGTTCATCGCTAAAAATACGACACTTATTGAGCCGTCGTATTACTTCTATGAACGATTAATTAATAAATCAGTCATTTTTATTGATGAGTTTGATACTACCAAAGAATCTGTTCTCAACAATATTATTAAATCAGGCTTGCGCCATCGTGTGGATCTTCTAGATTTATTCTTAAATATTCACAATCATCTTATGCAAAATGAATGTCCTGAAGGGCTACTTAAAGAATCTGAATGGCGCAAGCAAAAATCCGCAGGAAAGAATTGGTTATCTTTAAGGGAACAGATTGAGTCCTTCCGAGATAAAGCTGATTACATCTTTAATACATATAAATTACAGCATACGTGTAAATCACATAAAGATTTTTCGACAAATAAAAGAAATTTTTTATTTTACGATTATCAATTTCATAATGTATTAGATCGTCGTAAGCGTATTGAAATTATTGAAGATTCACAAAACCGTACAAATTGGATTCAGGCTTTTGATTTCACCACTAAAACAACCGGAGTCGATATTCATTCATTACTAAGAGATATTGCCGGATTTTTAACTTATTTTCAAACAGGTATTGGATATTTAGCAGAAAATTATCGCCATTTGAAAGAGGAAGATGACAGCATTCAGGAAGCATTTCCCCTCGAATCTGCTGTTAAAACAGTCCTTAATCATTTTCGCCTTGATAGTAAAGATGTTGAATTTCTGACGAGTAATATTATCGAAGGTGACTTGCCGTATGGACTGCGAACCGACAAAGGAAGCATCCAACGTCAAGGGTTCTATGATACTGGCTTTCGCTATCACGATATTGTTGATAGTGATGAGCATGATACCTTATCAAAAATATATATGTTCAACTTCAGCCGTACACCAGAATATTTTTTGGCTGGGCTTTGTTCAAAAGCTATGGTTGTCGGTATTTCTGCAACTGCTGGGCTTTATACAAACATTGGAAATTACGATATTGAGTATTTGAAATCACGGTTAGGGGATTCATTTATACGTCTTAAGCATGATGCTCTTGTTAAGCTAAAAAACGCATATTTTGAAGCAACTAAAGGATATGAGCAAGTTGAAATAAAAACTAAATTTATTGAAGTAGATTCACAGAAAGAAGCTCTTGAAAAACTTGAGAGCATTTTAGAAGACAAAACAGCAGCTAATCATTTATGGAATAGTCTTCAGTATAAAATAAGCGATGATAACCCGTATAGAGAGTTTGTTTTTTCTCGTTATGTAAAAGCTTTAACAGTATGGAAATATTTTTTAGATAATCCTGATTGTCATGGGTTTATTTGCTTTTTTAATAAAATACCTAAACCTAAAGATTTAGACTTTGACCTGGATATATTACATGAGTATGCAGAATTATTATTAGATGGAAATAAAGAGTCTATAAGCAATTGTGTTTCTGAGACTATTGTTGTACTTAGTGGAGTTGAATTTGAGGAAAAGAAAGCACAAATTCTAAATGACCTAAAAAATAATAAACGCCGTTTTATTATTTCTTCTTACCAGACCAGTGGAGTAGGACAAAATTTACAGTTCTCCATCCCCGATTCTATAAAACCAATACATATAAATGGCTTACCAAAGCAGGGATGTATGGATATTAACGGGATTTATTTAGATAATCCCACAAATTTGCTAGTTAATATTTCTAAAGAAAAGATTGAAGATGACGAGTTTATTAAATATATTTTTCAATTAGAATTTTTAGTTCAAAACGGAGCTATTTCATTAAATACATTTAGAAGCAAGTTGGATGAAGCTTTTAAACGTTATTTAGGAGGAAGTAACAAAGTAAAGCATGATTTTAAAAACTTATACAATACTAATGCTTATTCACGCTATGTAAATAAAATAGTTATTCAAGCTGTAGGTCGGATATGCCGAACAAATATGAAAGCTTCAACTATTCATATCCTTGCTGATACTGTAATCCGAAAACATTTAACTGGATTCTGCTTGCCAGAAGATGTAATTCCTATTCGTGAATATACTGCTCTTCTTAAATCCGTTAATGAATTAACTAAGCAATCTGAAGATTTGATAGAAATACAAAATCGTGCATCTAATATAAGTAATCAAACTTCAGCTTACATACGCCGCCAATTGAGTACGCCCTGGACACCTCAGAGTGTTAGAGCATGGCAAGAGCTTAGAGAACAAGTTCTCATTCAACCCGTGGTAGAAAAAGAATCAGAATGCAATCCTAAGTGGAACCCTATTTACCTTAAATTGAGAAAGCCTGCTTCTTCATATATTTATTCGCAAAGAGATGATTATGAAGACATTGAAGTTTTCTTTTCTAAGGAATACGGAAAAAAAGAAGTAAAAGAAGTAAGTGAAAAATCTGCTCATCTTCCAGATTTGATGAGAATTGATATTTTACGTAAATTATTTCTAGATTCTGGGTGGGCAACAACATTCCCTGAATCTGAATTGATGTTGACACCACCGATGTTTAACAATATTTATAAAGGAGCATTAGGCGAAGTATGCGGAAAACATATTTTTGGTAAACTCTTAAATATTAATCTGCTAGAACTGGAGGTGGATGAATTTGAACTTTTTGATTTTAAAACGGACGCAAATATATATGTAGACTTCAAGTATTGGAATGATCGGGTTGCGGTACAAGCTGAGGACTTAATTAGTAAAATCCGCACAAAAATGGCAACTGTTCGAGCAGAGCGTGTTTTTATAATCAATATTCTTGGTTCTTCAAATACAATTTTTCATCCCTATATCTCCTCTGATAGAAAAATAATTGAAGTTCCCTACCTCTGTAAAAACAATAAAGTGGATGATGACGCAATTGAATTTATTTTGAAGGAACTTTATAAATGAGCATTTTTACGAATCGTTTGAAAATAACTTTTAATGTTGACGCTATTAAAGAAGACTTTGCATTCATTCGTTTTAGTCGTGAACGGAAAAATAATTGGAATGGAGCAGCAGAGTTAGATTACCTTATTGGTAAAGATTTCAATGCTGCTGCTGTTATGTTTCAGTATGGGAAATATGCCTATGCCATGTTTAAAAAACCAGTTGATGTTTATCAACTTCTTGAAGGTATTAGGGCGAACAAAGAATTTGATGACAATGCTGTTATTGAAGTTTTTCCAAGTGTTTCAAGATACTCTGATGAAGAGTGCATTTGTGAAGCATGGCTGGCTCAGATTTTATTGAACTCACTGTCTTCCTCAAAATCGCGTTTTGCTAAATATCATTATTGCAATCTAACTGGCTCATTGTTACTTGTGCAAGATTTTGAAGGTATAAATAAACAATATCTTGATGTAGCTAAAATAAATATAAAGTCTGATTACTTATTAGAGGTAAAAACTGTTCGTTACCGAACAAAAATCTCTGTCCTTTCAGAATTGAAAAAGACTAATGATAACAAACGTAAGAAAGAGCTTAAAAATGCTCTTGAAAAGCCTTATTATAGATTTGAAGCAGCAACTGGAACCCTTCGTAGACATTTACCGCGTGATGGGGAAGGTGATGCAAAGTTAATATATATCGAATGTGGTTTAAAAGGTAAAAAAGCATCTACCCCCTTTCTTGATTTTACTAATATTGATACTTTTTACAAAAGTCGTGCAGGTATTTTGCATCATGTTATATCCAGAATTAACGAAGATTTATCGAAATACATGAATGTTGAATTTCATAATATTGAAATCGACAAGACTATTGAACTTAATAACACCTTGCTTAAAAAGCCGGAACAACTTCGCGTACTACTTAACACCCAGTTAATAAATATAGTAGATAAAGTTAACAATCAAGAGTCTGAAGAATTAGTAAATACTATAAAAACATTCCTTTATCCTGGTTATGTTACTAATGAAAAGCTCATTTCTTGTAGTAAGCGGGATAAAGAAGGTGCTTTAAATTTTAGAATAATTCACGAAGATGATTATTACGAAAAAATGAATCTAGAAGATGATTATCTTCCTTCTACAGATACAATTTATCGGCAACACCTTACAATAGAATCGGTTGAAACTATATCTAATCCAACTCTTAAAACGAGCATTAAAGAACTACTTATAAAGAGAGATATTAGCTCTCGTAAATTAAATTTATTTGATTGGTCTAAGCTCCAATTAACTGGAAATTGGACTTTTGCTGCTTGGGATGAAGATGCTAGTCATGTTATTTTTATGGAAATTTACCCAAATGGTGATTTTCAATTCCATAAAATAGATTATCAAAGCATATTTGATTATCAAAGATTTCAACAATATAGGGAATTAATGGTAGACAAATATGGAAATAAAATAAGAATGTTGGAAGGACTCGTAATTTCTGATACTGGTGATATTAATCAGATATTCTGTACTGATGAAATTAGCATTCCCGACCTTAGTAAAATTGAGGCTATTATTACCGAAGTCGATACACAGCTTCCTGAAAGCAAGCGAAATGGAAACGATTTGGCAGCATTAATACAAGAATTTACAACGGAAGTTTTTAACAAAGATAGTGATGAGCTTGTAGTATTTTGCGATGAATTGAGAAGATTGGAAAGCAGCGAATTAAACAAAAACAGCTTCCGAAAACTTTTGAATGATAAGCTAGGAAAAAACACAAATGTCGCCTCTGAATTACGACATTATCTTTTAACTCGGCATCAGATCAGGCTTAATTTTCCAAAACAGAAAGAAAGCCTTGAAGATTTATTCGACGCTTCTTTGAACATAAGATATTTTGGTGAAACTGAAACAGAGGCTTATTACTTTGTTGGAGGGCGAAGAGACAGTGTACAGTTTTCTTTCAAGGATGCCTGTCATCTTCGTAGAATTGTTGCAGTGAATGACTCGAAACTTATATTTAGACAACTCCTTCCAACTATGGATGTAGATTTTGTTCGCACCGGGCAAAGTACCGTAATCCCTTTTCCATTTAAATATATTAGGGAGTATAAGAATTTTGGCGTTGCTCAATAACTGTAAAAATGGATATTAATCAACCGCAATAACTCTTCGATTGACGTGTTCTACCCACATCTTGGCAGTCTCCTTACCTAATTGGGGTCTGTCGAGATGGGTAGCCGTGCTTTGAACGATAATTTGGGTCTTGGCAATATTGGTATTGAGCCGAGATATGACCAAGTGCGATTCGTTCTGGAGAAACCCATTTCTTGGGGGGATTCCAGGCTTTAGTAGAGTAACCCTTATGGGGCTGAGTTCGCACTTTAATCCTCTACTAATGACAACTTGATATCCATGTAAGTGAGGTTCTCAAAGAACCAATTCTTACTGCCCTGGTGCGGGGTTAAAAGCACATAAACTACCAAGAATGGTAGCCCCTACGGAGAAGACTGACTATCAAATCTGTAAAGCGGGGATGAAAGCAGTTAATGGTGGTAATTGCTGAAAGCACCAACTGCAAGCAAGAGTTTATGGGGAGAGTAAACGAAGTGTCGTTGAGCCATCGTCAAATCTCGCCAAGGGATATAAGCTTGTGTTTCGGACACACCTTGGGCTGGAAATAACCGGCAAGGATAAGGACTGTTAGGATCTTGTTACCGAAGCAGCGTACCTCCTAAACTCCCGGTGGATAGACACCCTCTAAAGACTCAAAACAATGGATATCAGGAACGAAATAACCCAAATTATAGTTCCTATAGTGGTCGATATGTAGGTAAGCAGTCAAGCTAAAAGCTTTATTTGGGAGGGATGGGTTAAAAAGCAAAAGCCTAGACCGAAATAACGGTCAAAGCCTGAAAAGGGATGGAGTAATATCCGGGATAAGCAGACGTAACCCGCAATGTGTCTGTATATAGGGGTGTAAATAGCAATGAATAAGCCTAAATCAGATTCAACATTGAATACTGAGGGATGGAAGACTATCAACTGGCGACAAGTCGAGCGATATGTTTTTAAATTGCAAAAACGCATCTATGCCGCTTCACGTTGTGGTGATATAAAACGAGTTCGCAAACTCCAGAAAACCCTAATGAGGTCTTGGTCGAACAGGGCATTAGCAGTAAGAAGGGTAACACAAGACAACCAGGGAAAAAAGACCGCAGGAGTGGATGGGATTAAATCACTATCCCCAGCAGCACGGCTTGACTTGGTAAAGTGTCTATTCATTAACGGCAAATCCAAACCTACACGGAGAATATGGATACCAAAACCAGGGAAAACCGAACTTAGACCGCTCTCGATACCCACTATTTTTGACCGTGCCTTACAAGCAGTAGTGAAAGCTACTCTTGAACCAGAATGGGAGGCTCGTTTTGAGCCATCAAGCTACGGTTTTCGACCCGGAAGGTCATGCCATGATGCTATCAAACACATCAAAAACTGCATAGTATCAAAATCTAAATTTGTTTTAGATGCAGATATCTCGCAATGTTTTGACCGAATAGATCAGGAAGCATTACTTCTGAAATTAAACATGAACGGTTCAGTCAGGCGACAAATTAAAGCTTGGCTCAAATCGGGAGTGATAGATTCAGGAAAATTTGCAGCCACTACGGCTGGAACACCACAAGGCGGTGTAATTTCGCCATTATTGGCATCCATCGCCTTACATGGATTAGAAAGCCTGATAAACCAAGAATTTCCTGTCAACTCAGCCGGGAAAATTAGAGGGGCTAAAAGCAAATTTGGCGGCGAAATATCTCGCGTAACTTGTATTAGGTACGCGGACGATTTTGTGGTTTTAAATGAATCCTTAGCGGTCATTAAGAGGTGTGAGGAATTAATCAAAGATTGGCTCAAAGGTATTGGCTTAGAATTGAAACCAGAAAAGACGCGAATAGCACATACGCTATATCCACACCTAAGTGAAGATGGTAAACCAGGATTTGATTTTCTGGGACATCATATTCAACAGATAAAGGTGGGTAAATACCGAGACAATAAAAATAGTCAAGGTAAAAAGCTTGGTTTCATCACCCTCATTACCCCCTCTAAGAAGGCAATTGAGGCTCATAAATATGAGATGAAAAGTATCATCACAAAACACAGGTCACGTTCTCAAGCAGAACTAATTAAAGACCTTAACCCTATTATCAGGGGATGGACTTCATATTATAGAGTCTCAGATGCTGGAACTACTGGGGACTTCTCCCGGTTAGATAGAATCACCTATCTTCGTTTGAGAAGATGGGCTAAAAGACAGACTGGGAGCATTAATTTAGGTCATCAAAAATACTGGCACACCATAGGCGATAACCATTGGGTATTCACCACTAGGTCAGAAAATAATCCTTTACGGTTACTAACACATATCGAATTTCACTCAAGTGTGAACGATTATGTTAAAGTTCGCGGTGATAAAAGTCCTTTTGATGGTGACTTAATTTACTGGAGTTTAAGACTAAGCAAACACCCTGAGATGCCAACTACTAAAGCGAAGCTTCTCAAACTACAAAAGGGTAAATGTGCTTGGTGTAATTTGCATTTTCAAGAAGGCGATGTATTGGAAATTGACCATATTAAACCCATTTCTTGTGGAGGTAAGAAGGAATGGCAAAATCTCCAACTATTACATCGTCATTGCCACGATGATAAAACTGCCAATGATGGCAGCTTGAAGTCCCATATTGACAAAATGGAAACACATTGAGTAGCCGTGTGCCGGGAAACTGGCAAGCACGGTTTCGGACGGGAGGGGTGGAACAGTAATGTTCCCCTCGACCCTCTCAAACCTGCAAGATGACCTGAAAATGCTCTGATGGCATTATAAGAACAAGAAAACATCACAAAAAAGATTATAAATGATTAAGGAGATAATCAACTATGAGTAAAGAAATGAGTAAAGAATGGAAAATCTTTAAAAAAGATATAGATGATTCCATCAACCCACAAACTTTTGATTTTCAAGTAGCCTTTATAGAAATTGATCAATCTGCCACATCAGTAAATAACAATGATAATGTTTTAGAACAACTTAACGAAGCAGTATTTAACAAAACAGAAAAATATTTAACTAATATTGAACAGAAAGTATTAAGCGGTGCATTAGAAAATTTAACCTATAAAAAAATTTATGAACAAATTAAAAAATCAGCAAATTACTCAGAGTCAGAGGAACATCTCAAGTATTGTATTGGTGGACAACTCTGGAAAGTATTAACGGAAATAATTGGCGAACAAGTTAATAAAAGAAATGTTAAATCTCTCATTAATAAATGGGCTGCCCGTTCTCCCCTAACTATTCACCGTTATTCAGCACAAGCTACAGGCTTTATTCAAGAATTAGATAACGATACTCAACTAGAAATGATGTTAATTCCCGGTGGCACTTTTGTCATGGGTTCTCCACCAGAGGAATTGGAAAGTGAACAACGTGAAAGTCCCCAGCATACAGTAACAGTGCAGCCATTTTTCTTGGGCAAATATCCAGTCACCCAAGCACAATGGAAATTTGTAGCTCAGTTACCCAAGAGAAACCGAGAACTCAACCAAGACCCATCTAGATTTAAAGGAGCGAATCGCCCTGTTGAAAGGGTGTCTTGGTATGATGCAGTCGAGTTTTGCGATCGCCTCTCTCAATATACAGGTAAAAATTATCGCCTCCCCAGTGAAGCTGAATGGGAATATGCTTGTCGAGCCGGAACAACTACACCATTTCACTTTGGCGAGACAATTACAACGGATTTGGCTAACTATGATGGTCGCTACACCTATGGAGATGGGGTCAAAGGAGTTAACAGAGGAAAAACAACAGAAGTAGGTAGTTTTGGAGTAGCCAACAACTTTGGCTTATACGATATGCACGGCAACGTCTGGGAATTGTGTCTCGATGATTGGCATGATGATTATAAAGGAGCGCCAACAGATGGTAGTCCTTGGTTTGATAGCAACAAAGCATTATTTGACAAGACAGAATACGCTGTAATGCGGGATGGTTCCTGCCTCAGCAAACCTGAAGTCTGCCGTTCTGCGTTTCGCGTCAACATCAACCGCAATTACCGTCTCGGCCCCGATATTGGTTTTCGTGTTGTTTGCGCGGTCGGGAGGATTCTTAGGTAGCCCTTTATACTGTTGCCTTTGCTTTTGTTCTTTTTTGCTTTTTTTAGCGGAGCGGAGCGTTAAAAATTTTTTTTGAAAAAATGGTCTATAAGACTTTCAATATTTAAAATTGCTTTACTTGTTTGTCTCAGGTTCACAACAAAATATATAAAGGTAACAAAAAATGCCAAAAATTGTAATTCAAGAATATGAATGAACAGCACAGTATTTTATAGAAGATTTGGGTGATGGTATTCAACTAGAAAAGATAACGATTTAAACTAGACTTATTACATAGCGGTTCTCAATACCTATCAATGCCAAAACACGCTTCCTAAACCAAGTATAGACAAAAATCTATACCCTTCTACCCCGGCAAATAGAGGCCACTACTATCACTCGGTTTAGCATGGGCATACCTACTCGTAGTCTGTAAAGAAGTATGCCCCAAAGTCTGCTGCACCAACTGTACAGGCGCACCCCTATCTAAACTATGAGAAGCATGGGAATGACGTAACCAATGGGGACTCACCTTACCCTGAATTCCCGCCTTCTGCCCCGCCTCCGCTACAATTTCCCAAATATGCCTTGGCTTTAAAGGTTCACCACCCTTCCGACTCTTAAACACCGCAGAGTTAGGAGTATCATCAGCAGAACGCAAAGATAACAAAGCAGAATATAACTTCTTAGGAATCAAAACAGTCCGCGACTTATCCCCCTTGCCGAACAAAGTCACCTGTCCCTGGTCATCACGATTTGGGCGGATATCAGCCCAACGTAATAAAGCCACTTCCCCCACCCTAGCCCCAGTATAATAGAGAAACTGAATCAAACAGCGATCGCGCACATTTTGAGTTAACGCCACCATCGTCATCACCTCCGTCTCCGAAAGTATGCGTTCTGCCAACCTATCCTTCGGTTTCGGTAACAAAGTATCAGCAGCAGCATTAAACTGGAGATACTTAATCTTGCACCCATAAGAGAGCAAACTTTTAATAGCAGCAATTCTTCTAGCTCGACTTGCAGGAGACAAAGGCTTACCCGTCTTCGGCGTGGAATGCGTTTCCAAGAAATCTGCAAAAGCCTGGACATCATTGATCGTCACAGAACGCATATCAACATCATTCAACCTTACCGTCTCCGGTGATTCCTGCAACAGAAAACCGATAAAACAGCGCACATCCGTTTCATAAGCACGGTGAGACTCCTTACTGCGTTTAGTTGCCAACCAAAGAGCCACAAGCTGGGCAGTATTGGCAACATCAGCCATCTTGGAGGTTGTTACCTCTTGCTGATATCGAGTTAACATAGACATATAACAAAAAATGGTAGACAACCCTGCCCTGTGGTGGGGTTTATTCTTTTATTTAATCACTGCTGATGAGGGATTAGGAGTAAGATTGCCAGAATTGGCTGTGGTGGGATTTATTTTTTTATTTAAACACTGAAATCAAAAAAATCTGAAAACCCTGGAGTAATACGACTCAAGATGCCATCCTTTGGGTAGGGAGATGAGAAATTAGCGTTTTTCATTCCCCCTGCTAGAAAGCCCCCTGCTGTCTTTATGATCATCTCACTTGCATCGCGTTACTTCCTTTGGGCGTTATGACGTGATCGAGGAAAAATCGCCTTCTTCCCAATGCCCAATGCCCCATGCCCAAGATAGCAAACCTGATATCAAGGTAGAGGATATCACAGATAATGTTAGTTATCAGTGTTTGATATCAACTAGGGGGGTGCGATTGCCTGCGGCACTGGCGTAGCCAATCGCCAATCGCTTCAGGGGTGGTAAATGGTGTAAGGTTCTAGAGGCTCAATAGGAGGTAGACATAGGTGTTCAAAGGAGCGCAATGTAGTTTGATTCATTAGCCCAGCTTGGTGTAGGTCTTTTGCTGTCTCATGAACTGCTTCAAGAATTGCTGATTTTTTCTGACGCATTACAAATCACCTCTATTAACGCATTACTATTTTTTGCCTGCTCAAGCTCTTCTGCTGTATAAGCAAGTAATTGCTTGGATAACATTAAGAGAGCTTCTTCTTCATCTTTTTGACCCCCATATCGGCAATTTGGCAACCAAGATTTTACTGTTACTGTTTTAATAAAAATATCAACAGGGAAGACGGGATAAAACAGAACTTCAACGATAATTTTCCCACTCCCTCGCCAGTTGCCAATAGAGTGTCATAGCATACCCCCCCTAAAAAGCTAATTATCAACACTCTTTCACCGCTTCATTACAACTGGCTAGATTTACAAGACACCAAAATAGGGCAGATACCCAATTATGCTTGCAAATATTCGCAGTCATTAAAGCTCAATTTAACGACCTATCAACACCGGATTTTACACCAGTAATAGATTAAATAAGACTAGACATAACTAAACATATATCTATTTATAGTTATGTGATTTAGAGAAAATTTTAATTACGATTTATTTCGCTCATTTCGCTCATTGCGTTTATTTTGAATCAGAGTTAGTATGGGGTGAATGATAATTGCAATCCATATTTTTCGTATGGAATGGATAAATGGAGTGCAATTCGATATTAGACACAGAGAGGCTGATATCTATGACACTCAGTACATATCAAACTAGCAGGATTGGAGTACCTACGGAAGAAGATGCTACTTTAGCAAAAAAAAGTAGTCAAACTTTGGCTGCTTATATAGGGAATAAGGATGCCTTTCATACTATTAAAGTTGAGCGAGATGACGGTATAAGTCAAACGGTTAAGATCCCATCACTGGCTTTTCAGATGCTTGTTGACATACTGGGACAAATGGCTAAAGGTAATGCTGTTACTCTCATACCTGTACACGCAGAACTCACAACACAAGAAGCTGCTGATATTTTAAATGTTTCTCGTCCCTATTTGGTAGGACTATTGGAAGGAGGAGAGATCCCATTCCGTAAGGTAGGAACACGGAGACGGGTGCGTTATCTGGATCTACTCAATTACAAAAACCAAATTGATGCTTTACGGATGGAAGCTCTTGATGAGCTTACTGCTCAAGCTCAAGAACTAGATATGGGCTATGAATAGTCATGATTAGCCAGATGCACTGCTAAAAAGGAAACTCTGGAAATTGGAATACATTTAAAAATCAAGTAAAACTAAGTCAATTAGTTGCTAAATCGCTCCCTGACTTAGTTTTATCTTTAGTGTTATCAAAACTCTAAGCTATGCTCAAAATTTACTTAGTAGAAACTTTACTTGTCAAGTAAATTTGTTATGAGTACCAAGGTTAATATTTAAAAAATAACAGAGCAATAATAGTGTCTAATTTTACAGTTATATATGATGCTTGTGTCTTATATCCAGCACCATTAAGAGATTTCCTTATGCGACTTGCGGTTACTGACCTATTTAAAGCACGGTGGACAGATGCAATTCACTCAGAATGGATTAAAAATGTTTTAAACAATCGTTCTGATCTGACGATTGAACAACTGAACAGAACTAAAAATTTGATGAACAGCCATGTTCGAGATTGTTTGGTTACAGGTTATGAAGCACTTATCGAAGGTTTACAACTTCCAGATTCAAATGACCGTCATGTACTCGCAGCAGCAATTCGTTGCAATGCTAGTGTTATAGTCACTTTTAACTTGAAAGATTTTCCGGCTCAAGCTCTTTCACCATACGGTATTGAGTCCCAACATCCAGATGATTTCATTCTGCATTTGATTGACCTTAACCCAACAGAAATTTACAAAGTAGTTAAAATACATATAAATAGTCTCAAGAATCCTCCTAAAACACTTGAACAATATCTAAACACGCTTTCAAATCAGGGACTAAAACAATCAGTAATCGCTTTACAAAGTTTATGCCATGACATTTGAGGAAGTGTGGTTAACTATCCAAGCTGTTTGATAGTGAGAGTTAGACTATTGCCCTAATCGAAAGTTTTACTAACCAACCACCCCATCTGATTACCTAGCTTAAGAGCTTTGGTGAAAGTGAAGCTACCCCACACAAAGGTCATTTCATCCTTGCCTACCCTGGGAGTAATACCAATCAATTCTTTAACTTTGCTTGTACTCAGTATCCACTTGTGAGCTACTGCTTTTTCTAGTTCCTCATATTCTGCTAAATGCGATCGCCTATTCCCCACATACCCCATCATTTTTTCAACCAAACCAGCCATAACGTTAATAGCGGTAAGGTTTTCAGCGTTGTCTAGTTGGTTGTCCAGTATGTCTAGTTGATTGTCCAGTTTTGAGAGTGCAGGTACTTCTACTTCTGGCTGGATGGGGAAATCAGCTATCGCTCCCCCTTCCCTGATATGTTTGTCTAGTTTGTCCAGTAGCTCTAACTGCTGTGGGCTAATTTTACCCCGTGCTACTGGTTTTATGTCCAGTCCGTTGATTCTGTCATATACGGCTTGACGTGACTCTAAACCGTATCTTCCTTGTAGGGTGGCGATTTTAATCAGTTCTGTGTCTTGACTGTCCATCTGGGTTTGTCAACTCTCCTACTGGACATTTTTGGTTTGTCAAGTGACTCGGTGGACAAGTAGACAAAACTGAAGAATTACTGGGTTATCCCCAGAAATCAAGTTTTGATATCAAATTACAAAACTTTACGTCGTGATAAATTTTGCCCGTATCTTGTCTTTACCCCAGATTTCGTCCAACCTTGGTCAAAACCTACCCATGCTTCTTTTTGAGGAGAAGGTTTTAAAAGTCTGAGAAATTTTGCACCAAATCGTTTTTCATAGTTTTTAACAATCGCCCGGTGAAAGTGCATTTCAAGCAGGCTCTCTGGCAACCAATCCATTACGAGTATGTATACCTTATTTGAGTGAGTATTGTTTTATCCCAATCTTAACCCAGTATTTCCCTTGCTCTCATGCGGATTTCGTTTACTACAGGGGCGGAAGGGTTGTGATATCGTGCTGGCGGACAACAGATAGAGCGGCTTTTTTCTTCAACTTATCATTCGCCCCACGCAAGAATCAGGCTTTTGGGCTTTATCATAATCTTTGCTTATAATAGTAAGTTTGTTTTACTTCTGTACTTATTTCTATACTCCTGTCTATACGCTTGTGAGCAATCAACGTAGGCATCTTGACTACTAGGCGCGTACCTCATAACACCGAGAAGTGCTGTATGATAGCTTATTGGTAAATATTCACCCATTAAAAGGGTAGTATAATATTAGGCAGTAGGCCTATTTACAAGAAAAGCAACTATGCGACAGTCAGCTTCCATTTCTCAACAAAATCTTGCTCAAAAAATTGTCAAGTGGAAAGCTGGGCTGGCTGACTTGGGACGACGGAATCCTCTAATCAAGTTTCGGCAAGATAATCCTCGAACTTTAGAAATTCTGACAGAACAACCAAATGTTCTCTTCACAAAGCTAACAAAAGAGAAAAAATCGCTTCATTTTCTCATAATTGATGACGAAGAACAAGATATTACCCAGTTGAAAACTATTAAAGCATTAGCATCAGAAAAAAATCCTCTCGAACTAATTACTCGTCAAATAGGAAATGAGCAACTAAAACGGCTAAATAAATTACGCCTTGAGGCTCGAAAATCATTTGAAGAACGAGGGGTAAATAGTCTGTTTCTGGCACTTGGAACGTTGACTTGGTACGACAAGGATAAACCAGAAGATGCGTTGCTATCACCACTAATATTAGTACCTGTAACCTTAATTAAAGAACCTAAACGAGATGTTTATAAAATATCGGTTTTAGAGGAAGATATTGCACTAAATCCAACGCTGGCACAAAAATTAAAACAGACTTTTGGGATTGAGCTTCCAGAGGTAGAGGCTATACAAGAAAAAACTTATGATGAATTAATTACCCAGATTCGCCAACTGTTAGTAGAACAAAAGACATGGCAAATTAAAGAGAATGTATTTCTCTCGATATTCTCTTATGCAAAGGCGGCAATGGTTCGGGACATTATCGAAAATGAATCTCTGATTTTTGACCACCCAATTTTGCAAGCGATTAGTGGCGATTTAACTAATTATCAGTCTAACTATACAGAACCCCTACCTGCATCTGCTTTAGATTCACGAGTTAAGCCTGAGCGAATATTTCAAATTCTTGATGCTGACTCCAGCCAGCAAGTAGTAATTGAAGCAGCAAAAGCTGGTTCTAGCTTTGTTGTTCAAGGTCCACCAGGAACGGGCAAAAGCCAAACCATTGTAAATATGATTGCGGAACTGATTGGCACTGGTAAATCAGTTTTATTAGTTGCAGAAAAAGAGACAGCACTGAGTGTGGTTTATAAACGCTTGGCTGAATGTGGTTTAGATCATGTGTGTCTTAATCTTCACCACAGTGGTACAACAGATAAGCGAGAGCTTGTAAATAATTTATCAAAAACTATTGAATACGTTAAACAAATTCATAGTGCAGAAAATAATCACCTATTCTTTGAAAGGCTTGTTTCTACTCGTCAATCATTAATTTTATATCTTACAAGTTTACACACTAAAGAAAAGCCTTTAGAAAAATCACCGTTTGAGATATTTGGCGAGCTTTTGAAAAAAGAACGCGAAGGAATTCCCAGCATCAATGTCATCTTTTCCTACTTCAGTCAATGGAATCCTACTAGATTACAAGAAGCAAAAGATTTATTAAATCAATTAGCGCAATTTCTGCCTTTATTTAAAGGAGAAAAAACAACTATTTGGGCAAAAACATCTCTAGATTCTTATTCCTTTGAGATGGAATTGCAAATTACAGAGGAAATAGAGGAATTTAAGCAAGCAATTTTTTCAGCCCAAAAGATTAATCAAGAATTACAGGGTATTCTACAATTTCAACCTTTGTTGAATTTAGAGTCTCTCGATAGGTGTTATCCAGCCCTAGAATACATACAAAAAGCTCCATCCAATCTGCCAGAAAACTGGACTAGAGTAGATATATCAATTGCTCAAGATGCTTTCAGGATTCTGCAAGCGGATATTAAAGAGATTGAAAAAAAGAAGCTTTCGCAAGAAGCACAAAATTTGCTGAATCGAATTTCTTCATTTCTCCCCTTTTTAAGAGGAGAAAAAACAACTATTTGGTCACAAAGCACTTTAAAGTCTTGCACTGAGACACTAGAGTTAGAAATAAATAATAAAATCAAAAAAATTCAACAAGCAATTTCTTTAATTCAGACAACCAGTCAACAGCTTCAAATAATTCTCAAGCTTCAGCCTTTATTGAATTTGAGAGATGTAGAAGTTTGCTTTCCTGCTCTTCAACATATATCAAAAGCTCCAGATAATTTACCTGATAACTGGACTGAAATAGATATATCCATTGCTCAGAATAATTTTACTATTCTGCAAGCGGATATTAAAGAGATTGAAAAAAAGAAGCTTTCGCAAGAAGCACAAAATTTGCTAAGTCAAATTTCTTCATTACTACCATTTTTAAGAGAAGAAAAAACAACTATTTGGGCAAAAAGTACCTTAAAGTCTTGCTCTGAGACACTAGAGTTAGAAATAAATAATAAAATCCAAAAACTTCACCAAGCAATTTCTTTAATTCAGACAACCAGTCAACAGATTCAAATAATTCTCAAGCTTCAGCCTTTATTGAATTTGGGAGATGTAGAATCTTGTTTTCCTGCTCTTCAACATATATCAAAAGCTCCAGATAATTTACCTGATAACTGGACTGAAATAGATATATCAATTGCTCAGAATGCTTTCACTAAGTTAAAAGCGGATGTCAAATTTCTGCAAGAAACTGAGCCATATTTAAAACAAAAATATTATCCTGAATTTTTCTCCGCAGAATTACCTGCTTTAGCTAATAGATATCAAAAATACAGCCGCTTTTGGATTCTTCGAGTTTTTAATCCCAGATACAGGCGTGATTTCAACCTTTTAAAGAAACTAAGCATTAAAAAAGAACAGATTTCCCACAACGAATTAAAACGTGATTTGGCGCAAGCTGTTCAAATACAAGCTGCACGCAACAATCTATATCAAATCAATTACCCAGCCCGTAAGGTTTTTGGCTGTTTATTTAATCCAGAAGTTTCGAGTGAAGCAGAGTTAAAAGAAATTGAACAAGCTTTAAATTGGTTGATTGGCTTACAAAAGTATTCGCTTGCTGCTGATTCCGTCCAGGGCGTGATAAATTCTCCCTCTGGACGGCGCGAACTTGCTGAATTAGTTAAGAAACTTGAATCTCTCCTTGAAGATATTAGTCGGGGAATGGATTTCTTATTTTTATACTTTAATGAGAATGATATTATTGGGCAATATCGACCTCGCCATCAAATTTTATTTACCGAACTGGCAAATTTTTTAAACATAGCTCAATCTAACTTACCCGACTTCCGCAAATGGTTAACATATAAAGAAATATATGGGCAATTAGAAAGTTTAGGACTCCAAGATTTCTTAAATGCTTTGCGAGATAATCAACCTAATCCTATTGAATTGATACAAAATAAGCTACGTCATATTGACTACCAGCCACGTCAGGTTTTTGGCTGTTTATTTAATCCAGAAGTTTCTAGTGAAGCAGAATTAAAAGAAATCGAACAAGCTTTAAGTTGGTTAGTTGACCTACAAAAGTATTCGCTTGCTGCTGATTCCGTCCAGGGCGTGATAAATTCTCCCTCTGGACGGCGCGAACTTGCTGAATTAGTTAAGAAACTTGAATCTCTCCTTGAAGATATTAGTCGGGGAATGGATTTCTTATTTTTATACTTTAATGAGAATGATATTATTGGGCAATATCGACCTCGCCATCAAATTTTATTTACCGAACTGGCAAATTTTTTAAACATAGCTCAATCTAACTTACCCGACTTCCGCAAATGGTTAACATATAAAGAAATATATGGGCAATTAGAAAGTTTAGGACTCCAAGATTTCTTAAATGCTTTGCGAGATAATCAACCTAATCCTATTGAATTGATACAAAATAAGCTACGTCATATTGACTACCAGCCACGTCAGGTTTTTGGCTGTTTATTTAATCCAGAAGTTTCTAGTGAAGCAGAATTAAAAGAAATCGAACAAGCTTTAAGTTGGTTAGTTGACCTACAAAAGTATTCGCTTGCTGCTGATTCCGTCCAGGGCGTGATAAATTCTCCCTCTGGACGGCGCGAACTTGCTGAATTAATTAAGAAATATGAGTTAGCCCATAACAGTATTAGGCAAGGACTAGATTTCCTATTATCACACTTTAGCGAAAGCGATCTCACAGATTCTTACCTACCTCATGATCAAATTGCTTTTGTTGAAGTAGAAACATTTTTAAACTTAGCTCAATCTGAATTGCCTTATTTTCAAGAATGGTTAACCTATAAAGAAACTTACCAAAAACTCGAAAATCTTGCCAATAGTAAATTCTTAGATGCTTTACGTGACAATCAAATTCAACCAGAGCAATGGTTTCCAGTTTTAGAAAAGCGCATTTATCAAATATGTCTTGAGGCCATTCTTGCTAGAAAACCTGAGTTAAAGAATTTTAACTTTGAAGTACATGAACGGCTAATCAACGAGTTTGCTAAACTCGATTATAATCAACTAGATGCTGCTAGAGAACGTCTAAAACAGTTTCATGTGCAACGCTGGGAAGATTGGGAAAAAACGTCGTTAGCCCAAGCTGAGTTACCAAGGCTGAAAAAAGAAGTAAGTAGGAGAAGACAACATTTGCCCATTCGTAAACTCCTCAACGATAAACAAAAAGGGATACCAAATTTAGTTAAAGCCTTAAAGCCGTGCTGGATGATGAGTCCGCTTTCGGTCAGCCAATATATAAATCCAAATGTAGTTCATTTTGATGTTCTCATTTTTGATGAAGCATCCCAGCTTCGTACAGAAGATGTTGTTCCTGCGATTATCCGTTCTAATCAAGTTGTTGTAATTGGTGATAATAAACAGCTTCCTCCCACATCATTCTTTTCTACTGGAGACAACGAGGAAGATATTAATGATGACGATGATGCAAGCTATGAAAGCGTTTTGGATGAATGTTCAAATTTTATGTTTGCGCGAACGCTGAAATGGCATTATCGCAGTCAAGATGAACGTTTGATAGCGTTTTCTAATAAGCATTTTTATGATTCTCAGTTAGTTACCTTTCCAAACCCAATTCAAAATCCAGATTTGGGAGTGTGGTTTAAGCACGTTCCTGATGGAGTTTATGATCGTGGTGGACGCAGAGATAATCGGCGCGAAGCAGAAGTGGTTGCTCATTTAGCCTTAGAGCATTTTCAAAAGTTTCCCGAACAATCCCTTGGTATTATTGCCTTTAGCGAAGCACAAGCCGACGCAATTCAGGAGCAAATTGAGATTTTAGGGAAAGAAAATCCCGATTTTGAGACATTTTGCAGTGATAACTCACCTCAGTTTTTTCTCAAAGCCTTGGAAAATGTTCAGGGTGATGAACGAGATGCAATTATACTCAGCATTGGTTATGCTCGTGATGATCAAGGTAAACTTTCTCTTAACTTTGGACCACTGAATCCTCAGGGTGGAGAACGACGGCTCAATGTAGCTGTAACACGGGCAAAAAGCAAAATTACACTCGTTTCTTCCATACAGGCTGGAGACATTGACTTAACCCGCACCAAAAGCAAAGGTGTAGAAGCACTGCGTAATTACTTAGAATACGCAGCGAGTGGTGGAGAACGACTGCAAGGCAACTCTTACACGGATACGCTTCATTTTGACTCGCCATTTGAAGAAGATGTCTACCATGCTTTAGTACAGCAGGGATACACTATCCGCACTCAAGTTGGATGCTCAGGATATCGAATTGACCTTGCTGTAGTCAATAATAAGCGTTCAGGAGAGTTTTTACTGGGGATTGAGTGTGATGGTGCATCTTACCATAGTTCACCGACTGCCAGAGATCGCGATCGCCTCAGACAACAGGTTCTTGAAAAGCTAGGCTGGAAAATTCATCGGATTTGGTCAACAGACTGGTTTCGTAATAAACCTGTTCAAGTTCGTTTGTTGATGGAAAGAATCAAACAACTTGACCAATAAGTATTTTTAACGATGTCGAATAGGGTAGCCTGCGAGATACCCCAATTGGTAAACAAAAGTGCCATAACGTTTACTCTCCTATTGTGAAGGAGCATTTTTCAGGAACGGTTAGATTCTCGCCAAATAACGACAAGTAAAACCTCGCCAATGGCATAGAGTAAGTATTAGCCTTGAAAACAGTGGCGAGATTTGGCGTAATTGCCTTTGGGGAACTATCTAGTTTTCCTGAATGGATTATTTAGTAAGGCTTTCAACGTAAAATACAGTATATATACGCAGGAATGTAGCACCAATTTATAGTTCCCACTCCGTCCCCATTGCGTCCCCATTTTTGACCCACTCACCAATAATTTTTTGAATCAAAATAGCGTGTAGAGTGTTGTTAACCAGCAGTAAATATATCTTTCGTCCATTCCTGCCCACAGCGTCCCCACTCCGTCCCCATTGCGTCCCCATTTTTGACCCAAACTAAAATTTAAGCAATTATACTTATTAAGTGACTTACGATAAAACTACATTTGAATTACAAACCAGTGAGTGTTGAAATGGGATGTAGTGGAGTTGGATACAGGACAGGGATACAGATAGGGGTTTAGCGATTTGACCCCAAACTACCCCACGAAAATATATTTTAATTTTTCAAAACCTTTGCTTGGGGAAAGAATCGCCAGAGGTGCAGTTTAGATAAACGCCACTATAACGCATGCACAAAACATGGCTTGCGTCTCACCGTGAATCAATTTTAGCACCTAATCTTGTATGATTAATTACGCAGTTAGGAATAACAGCCAAATCCTTATCTAGTCAAGGTTTGATGGTTGTGTAACAGTAATACACGCAAGATAAGAGCTAAATTGATCATCCTCATTACGTGACCACCGCGTGACCAAAACGTGACCATCACATGACCACTTTTTACTCACTCGCCAATAATTTTTGGAATCAAAATAGCCTATAGAGTGTTGTTAACCAGCACTAACCATATCAATTGTCCATCTCATGCCCAAAACATGACCATCGAGTGACCACTTTTGACCAAAACTAAAATTTAAGCAACTATACTTATTAAGTGACTTACGATAAAACTACATTTGAAGTACAAACCAGTGAGTGTTGAGATGGAACGCTCTAACTTGATAATCACTCCCACTCAAAAATATTTTCTTGAATTTTTATTTTCCAGGTAGGGTGAGCTTTGAAAATGCAATTGACTTCACCTGTATCGTAGTCGTTTGGCTTCACCTGTGTCGTAGGCAATAAATGCGATTGCCTCCGGCACTGGCGAGAGCCAATCGCTTCACTCGCCTTCGGCATCGCTCACATAACCTCATCCAAAAAATAGATATCACTCTACTCAAAACCTGCTTAGGGAGGCAATCGCCAGGTGTGGAGTTTAATAAACGCCACCATAACGTATACACAAAACATGGCTTGCGTCTCACTGTGAATCAATTTTAGTACGTAATCTTGTATGATTAATCACAGCATTACTTAACAGTCTTCAAATCATTGTCTAGTAAGGGTTTCAAGGTACTTTTCAGGTGGTAAAAAAGGTAAAATAATCTGTTGCCCACTTTTGCCTACACTTGCCTACACTTGCCTAGTTTTGCCTACACTTGCCTACACTTGAGCAATGTCGGACACACATTTTCAACAAAAAACCTCAGTATAGTTATTATGTACTACCGAAAATGTCTGTAAATTGCCTACACTTGCCTAGTTTTGCCTACAATTTGACATGATTTTTAAAATAAGCAATTGTACTTATTAAATCGTGAGGATTTCATGGTTATTTACTTAATACGTAAATTAATATACAAATATAGAGCCATTACTTAAAATTGACTAGGTTTGGCTAGGTTTGGCCACACCTTTTTTACCAAAAAAGTATTTTTAGTTGATTCGTACTACTAACAAAGCCGAAATTTGGCTAGGTTTGGCTAGGATTGGTTGGGATTGGCTAGGATTGGCTAGGATTTCAAAAATGAGCAATTATACTCAACATTGTTTCAGTTGTTCAGTTCACATTATTAGTTCACATTATTTTATTTGAGTGAACCAAATTTTTGATTGTTAGAGCTAACATTTTAGCTCAGTTTTTGAGCCACATACAGATACATCAACGCCGCACAAGACACAATAATATCCCCAAATATTCCACAACTTTACACAATAATCCTCAAAAAACCACAAAACAACATAACGTACTTTTGACCATTGGCATTAAAATGAATTATTGAGAATAGAAAGCCACACAACTCCACAATGTAGCCACAGTACAGCCACAAATAAACACAATTTCTGTGCCAAGGGGTGTGTGAAGCTAATGCGATTTACTGTCCTGGAAAATAAAAGCGTAGTAAGTACACTTTTATTTTTACCCACTAAGTCGAGTTACCCTAAAGGCGGTAATTTGGTGCAGTTCTGCACAGATGTGGTGCAATTTCAGCACAATCTGATTGCAATATTTTATTGCTGGTTGGGAAGTTAGCTATCTTCTTTGGTGCAGAATTTGGGGAATTTGTGTGCCAACTGGTGCTAAAGTCACTCAATTTATTGTGTTTACTGGTTGATGTTTAAGCTTGCTGTCATCAATTATGAAGAAAGAGTAGCACTCAAGTAAATAAAACAATGGGGTAAATGGATGTGTTACTTCCGTCAGATGCTATCGCATCACTGTGAAATAGCTTTATGTGAAAGTTTGGGATGTAGTTATTAACAGATAATTACAAAGTGGGTGGATTTTCCTATTCTGTTTAACTGGTCTGATCATGGTGAATTTTTCGACTTCTCACAGGAGCATCTGCGAGTTAGACAAAAAAAACTCAAGTCGAATCAATCATACTCAGATTTTTAATGAACTTGTCTCATAGCTGCTCACTTTTTTAATGAACCTGTTTCATCAAAAAATATGGCACTGAAACGCCATTCAAACGCCATTCAAACGCCACTTGAACGCCAATTCAACGCCAACTCAACGCCAACTCAACGCCACTGTATGCCATTTGTATACTTAAAAACTGTCAATAAAAAGGCTTATTGATAATTATTTGGCACTCAAACGCCACTCGAACGCCAATTCAACGCCAACTCAACGCCACTCAAGTCGTTATAACAAACGCTAAAAAAACAACGTTTGGCGCGTAGCAAGCCATGTCGCAATGTGCATTTCCCTGTTAAGAAGACATTACCCAAAGCAGCCAAAAATCCTAGTGTTTTTGGTTTACTTTTTCTCAGTATATGGTTCTGCTATTGCAACACTTTTAAGCTGATTTTCAATCTTCTTTGTTCACGTTCTCATCTCACCAGTACCTTCTTACAATCGCAACCAATCTAAAATATGAACCGAGAACTTTTTAGTACCGGGAGATGATAGGGTAAGTTTTGCGATTGGCTACGCCAGTGCCGAAGGCAATCACCAAATACAGCAATCACAGAGTTAAAATTTTTGATTTTTTCTTTAAGACCCGTCCTGAAAAATCATCTCTTTGGGTATGAGTGGAGTAATTATTTCTACAAACTCATCTGGAATGTGAGCAAGTATTTTAATAATCAGTAGCAATTTTGTTTCAAATGGCACTCTAGACAGAACTAACTTAACTTCTGCCTCATCCCCAATATCATCAAGGGTTGTAGCCACGTCAGTCGGATCTATGGTTTCCTCTTGTGCTAGGAGGGGTAAAAACTGGTCTACATAAAACTGCTGGTTCTCAGTCAGGGGACCAGAAAAATTATTAGTTTTCCTATATAGGCTATCTAATAGGGAAATTAATATTTTTTTCAGTGCAGGCCATCCCCCAAAATCAGCAGCAACTTGAGATATTCTGCCTTGGGTGACACCTGCTAAAGAAGCGATCGCCTTTTGGGTTAATTTCTCCCCTGCTTCCCAAATCTGTTTAGCAGCTTGTACAATTTGGTACTGTAACCATTGAGTTTTGTTACCAGCTTCAGGATTAAGCTTAAACGCTTCCGTTTCCTCTATTGTGCATCCTGGATAGTAGCTACTGAGGTAGGATATATCTGTGTTGGTGGTAAGGTAAACCTTGATTTTTTGTTCTGGCCTTCTATTTGCCCTCGGTCTGCCTACTCCTTGAATAATTTCTGCCTTGACCTGATGGTTTAGATAGTTTTGGAAATTGGGGTTATCTTTACTGGTATCAAAGTCCCCAGTCAGGATTGAGTATTTTTGGGCGATCGCACCCAAGTCTGGGTAAGGTGTACCAATACAAAGCAGTGCATCTACATTTATGTATTTGTTAGAACCACGATTATCTACATACCAATATCCCTGACCATCTTCCACACAAGCTAGATGATCAATAACTTTTAACCTGTCATGTTTTGACTGTAGATGCTTTGTGATTGCTGCTATTTGTGTCTGTTTCAACTCGGATCTATTCTTTCCACATAATCCTAGATCCGTGATATGCACAATTTCCAAATTAGAATAGTTTGGCAGATTTTCAGAGATAACTAATATCTCATCTGGGTTAATGCCCAATTCTAGAGCTACGCTTTCACGGGTTGCTGTTGCATCTAATAGGAATACTTTTTTAAACTTGTCTAATACCTCAACTTGTCTATTATTTTCGGTAGCGATTATTAGCTTATGATTCTTGATTCTGAAGTTACCAGGAATCAAACCAGCATAAATTTCTAAGAGGGGAATTAGCCAGTTTATCGCCAAATCATCCAACATCTGATAAGACTGTTTAGCAGCTTCTCTCAGGAATCCTCTTTTCAAAGTCCTGATCAGTTTTTTTGACATTCCCTCATAGTTGTCAAGTCCATCAGCTTCCGAAAAAATTTCCTCCAAGTCGGGGTTTAATATCTTCAATTCGTTGATAATATCCGCAATCTTTGATTTATCAATCTTGCCAAATATCTCCATTACTTCCAGATGAGAATAGCCATAATATGCTTCTTTGTGGGAGTAGGATAAATATTCATGTAGTGGAGAGATAAAATCCTTAATCAGTTCCCATGCTTTCGGTAATTCAGTTGCTATAGTTGCAACTGTTTTTTCATATTCAGTTAAACCAAGTTCTGTTGATTGAATACGATTTACCTGACGTGAGAACTCATCCACGAAAGCAATAGAATTATCAGGAATATCACTAGGTAAACTATCAATGTGACATCTAATTCTGTCTGCTAATAAAGCATTCTTTCTATCTGCACGAAAAGTATTGCCAGGAATATAAGCAGCTTCTTTACCGTCTGGATAGTGACCACTGCAATTAAATTTATATTTGCAAGTTCCACAAATGGGGTTTAGACTTGCTTCGCTATTAGCTTCATTCTGATAACCTTTGGATGCTAACTTTCTAAATAAAGGAGCGCGATCGCAATTTCCTTTTACATTGGGGACTTGTCCTTTTTCTGGCCAGTGAACTTTGGGATTACCGTTAGGAGTCAACTGAGTTGAATCTGCATATAACCCATTATTTCTTACTGGTAAATCTACATAGTTAGATTCTATTGTTGATGTGGTTGGGTTTCTATGGTCACTGCTGATATACCACAATTTAGCAGCTTTTAAATCACTTGGTTCTAATGTTCCTATATGATGAGATTTACCACTTCCAGCCGCAGATGTATCGAGAATGTATTTACACCCCTGATATTTTTCATATGTAGCTATTTCTTGGTAAATTTTGCCTCTATCTTGAGAACTAAACCAGATGTCAACGTTAGCAGGTTTATTATCTTGCTTTGGTGGTTCTTTGGTTTGTTCCCCAAAGCCTTTAAATGCTTCCTTGATTGGTTTGACAATCTTCTTTATCTGTTGTCTAAAATCAACCCAATCATAAAACCGTCTTTTCTGATCTTCTCTCTCTCTTTCCTCTTGGTAGTCGTAGTTAGGGGTTGATTTTTTGACAGATGGAAATCTAAATCCATACTGTTTAGCAATATGAAATAGAGTACCGATGGTTATACCGGAACGACCCCTGAAACTCTTAATTTTGGCGCGAATGTTCCAAGTAGTCCCCCTGATTGATGGACTCCAACTTTCTGCTATTATTTCAGCGTCAACGGGTCCATAATGACCATTTAGTGCCATCAAGACTTGTAAACATTCTTGATAATTACCACTACCGGGACTACGTGGGGGAATATAGCTTAAAGCTTGTTGGATCAGCTGATCTACGTCCCAATCATTAGCTGTTGCCTGGTCTTGTAGCTGCTGACGACGCTTTTCTATTTCCGCTATCCGGCGTTGGTATTCAATTCTTTCTTGATGGGCAACAGATATTGCCTCATCTATCCAAAATTGGGGTAAATAGGCATCAGGGTTAATTAATGGGAATGTTGCCTCTGTTGACCCGTAAAACACCCGTGAAGCATCTTTACAAGCGGGGTCATGGGGTAGCTGCTGCATGAGGTAACGAGTTAGTACCTCTACAGTTTCAGTACCTCGAACAAACTCAGGTAGTAGGAAAATTAACCGGAATTTATGCCAGTCTGGTTGATGACTAGCTGTTGTGTAGATTAACGCACAGTATTGTTTAATAAATGGATGTTCTAGTGCTTCATCTAATGTGAGTTGATGTTGGTAGCACTTAGAGCCATTTTCATCTTTACCAGAGTTGTCTATGTCCAGTAGTAACCACTGAGAACCGATGACGTTGGCTTTACTTCTCCATCTGCCACCAAATAAGCCGGCACTCAGGGCATGGCCTGATTTAACGTCATTGATTACGTTATCAAGAGTACCCTGTTTATCTTGGAAGTTTTTAGCAAGGTTTCTAAAATCCCAATCTTTATTGCGGCCTGTGGCGTTGACTGAGTAATTGAAGCTTCTCATGACCACACCTCCAATAATTTGAAGGTGAGAGGATATATCAAAAAAACTTGTCGTGATGTAATATTTTGTATTACATGGAAATTATATTGCTTGTGTGTGCTGGATTTGAGTAGAATAGATCCAGTCCACTTTTTTGGAGACATACTCAACTCCTTTAGTGGATGTGCGTGTAGAATTCGTGCAAAATTTTGGGGGCATAAATCCCTCCAAAAATTTGGTTTCGAGAAAGTATTTCCCACCTGCTGATCTTGTGAAGGGCAAACAACACTCACAGCATTTTGGGATTAAATCAATTGCCTTGACCCACTGTTACCGCAGTGGGTTTTGGCGTTTTTATGGGTTTTGGCAGAATTTCAGGTAATCGCTGAATCTCTTATCAGCCCTATTTTTGGCGTTTTCAGTCGTCTTGATGTCGTTCTTATTTGCCAATCCATCGGACAAAACCGCCTTTATTGAATGTTGCATAAGCTTCAGAGATTAGCAAGAGTAACTATAGTTGTGTAACTACGGTTATGGTGTTTTGCGATGGCGTACCTGCCCGCCGGAGGCGATTGCGCGGAGCGCAGTGCCGGAGGCAATCGCACTTTGCACAAATGGTGGTAGTTATGAGATCGTCATCCTTGATTTTGATTGAAGGCAATAAAAATTAATGAAAGCCTTGCATAACAAGGTTGTTAAAGCTTCCTGAAAAGGGAGTTCCAGGAAGTTTGGACTTTTTTTATTCAATTTTCATGGTTCGGAGGAGGCGATCGCGTTGGCGTAAAGTTGGCGTAATTGGTGAGGTTACTATCCTAAATTTTTAAATTTTTGGGGGAGTAACAGGGAGTAGCGGGAGTAGACCATTGGCTCTAGCCAGTGCCGGAGGCAATCGCTCCTGGTGCTGTTATTTAGTTTGATTTTTCTTGTCTTGTTCTATTGCCTCCACTACTAGCTTTTCAACCAAATTAGATAAAGTCCTGCTCTCTCTTGCTGCCCAAATTCTAAGGTATTGCTTCGTTTCAGGGTCACAAGTAAAGTTTATTTTCTCTGTTCTCACGTCGTTAGACATCATAATCTTTTATCTCAACATACAACCTTTTAACAAAATCTTTCTACTTCTCATGTTGGTAAGTCTTGATAAGTTCTCATGTTATACGCTAACATAGCATTAGTTGAGAAAGTTGTGAACGACCATTGCATCCTTGTAAGTCCTGCGGGTTAAGGAATTGGTGAGCGTGCAACGTCTTAACAAGACTATTCAATACTGCATTTTTACCCCTGTGCATGACTACGCACGAAGTGACGACCCGTGCAATAACGATAAATCAAGGCGTGAAACCAGTTTGCACTATAAAAATGCAGAAATTAGAGTTCGCATTTTGACAGCTTATGGAACAGTCAAGAACGATTTACGAAACCTTGATCAACCAGAGGTGCAGTGACTCACACTGGTCAAAAATCAAAAAGCTGGCCAACACTGCTGATATCCCACTGGACAAAGACGGGTTAAAGGTCATCATCAACCTACGCAAACTTAACCCCCGCTACTTCAATCTTTACCCAGAAATTAAGAACCAATTAACCGATTATGGTGAGACTCTATCAGGAGAATTAGGGTTAGGAGTAACAGGAGAAAAGCTAATTAAATTAATTAATAACTCTCTCAATATCTCTCCTGATATCACAACTGTTTATCGTTGGTTTTATCGCTGTGGGACTAAGTTTAAAAAGTCTCAATGGTACGACCGTCAAACAGCCATGATGGTACTGACTAATGCCTTGATTTTCAAAGCCAAAAAACACAGAATAGGAGCGTAAAAAAATGTTAACCATAGTTGCCAAAAGAGTGCAATCACGTCTATCTCGTAAAGGGGTAAAAGTCGAATTAAAAGACATTATAACTCATCTAGAAAATACTGTAAGCAATGTGAACAAGATTACAAAGCAGGAAACTAACCAAGCTACTGATTACTTCATGAGTACAGCTACCAAGCTAACAGTAATTGGGGAAGATGTAGAACCAGCTACCACTAATGAAGCTGCAACAGAACTGGAAACTTTAACTAACAACAATTCTGACGAAATAGAACCAGAAACCACAACCAATCCATCCACTATTGAAGAATTAGAAGAATTTTATACCCATCCAGCCTTGTTTACTCCAAAAACAGAGAACGAGGAAATACCCCAATCTTCAGAACTAGCAACCACTACCAAAAATGAATTAGTTAGTAGCACAGCACAAGGTTTAGGAGTTGTTTTAAACGAAGATGAAATCGAATTAATAGCAACTAATGTTAACTGTAGTTCAGATGACTTGCAGGAAACCTTGGAGGAAATCAAAGGGGCAATCATCGCATTTATTCAACACAGAATAGCTAACAACTCCCAAAAAATTGATGAGACTTTGCAGGAAATAGTACAGGTTGCTACTGATGGGTTTAACGCTAACAGCCAACAATTAACTGATGGATTACGCAACATAAACCAACAGTTACAGCAACAATCAAAAGACTTTAAAAGCAAAGTCAAGTCAACGCTCAAATGTTTCCAACTCCCAGAAGCATCCTAACATTAAATTGAGGATAAATCCTACAGTAGTCTTATTAGGAATTATCCTTTTATCAGGTTTATTTATCTTCGATAACCTACGCTTCAACCACCGGATAACCAAACCCACTCACAGATATTTTACCGACCCTAACCTATATCTAGAAATACCACAATGAAAGCATTACCACCCGCTAAGAATATGAAAATAAAGAACCATGTCACCCCAAAAGGTAAAGCATTAAACAGTCAACTATCAGCCAAATTTGGAATTACCCTAGCTGACTTTGAAAAAGCAGTGATGGGAGATTTGATAGCAGTTCAACGAATTGGTGAACTCCACAGACAAGCCGAATTTATGACTAAATACGCTCCTAGACTGAAAGAGCAATATTTGGAAATCATAGAAGGTACAGAAACCTATAACTTAGCCCTTGCAGATATTCTACAAGCTGCTGGTAAAAGCACATTGGCAATAGACAAAGCAGCTAACGCTACTGCAATAGCTGATAGAAAATTCGTACACGGTAAAATCGAACTATCAGCACAATATTTAATTGACAAGAAACTAGAAAATGACCGTCACAAGTACCAACTAAATTATCAAGAAGTCAAAGGATATATGGATGCTTTTCTAGTTGGAGTTGACCGTGACGTAGCAGTATTAGAGCAGAATAACAGACCCGAATGGAAACAAATTGAGGCAGATAAAAAATATCAAGAGAAAGTAATTGATGAGTACCTAGATAATGGCAACGATGCCAGAGTAGATTTAATTCCTCAGAAGAATTATAGAGGCATTAAAGGCAAAATTCAGCAGTTATTAGGAGCATTAGGTTTTTAATTGTAATCCCCCAATCACGGTTAATGGTTGGGGGAAGCATCAGGTTAATTTTACATTCTAAATACTATGTTAGCACCGCACACACCACCGGAGCTAGATTCGGAACTAGATAGTGAAGAATCTACGCAAATTAATCAAGAAACAGTCAGATATTTAAGCAGAATAGAAGCTAAATTATATCAGGATATTGAAGCTAGAAAGCGTATAGATAGCGGTTTATTATTCATAGCTTGTCAGTTTAGCAGTTGTTCCCTCAGTTGGTTGCTATTTGAGTTACAGGTAACATTATCAATCATCCAATTAGCTAGTTTTTGTGTAAGTTGTTTACCAGGATTAATTGATTTTGGTGATAGTTTCAACTTTTCAATTAGTAGCGAATCATGGGAATTTTCACTAGGTCAAAAGCCGTTAGTAGGAATTATTAAACTAGCAATTGGTATAGGAGTAAGTTGGCAGGGTACAACCAAAATTAGTACAGAAGTTGCTAACACTTACGCACAGATAAACCAAACCTACCAAGAAATTAGATCCGCAGAAGGATTAAGCTTTCAATTACCCAACATGGGTTTATCCTTGTTGATTGGTTTGTCAGCAATTGCACTAATAGGGATATTTAAAAAATTTTCTAATACCGATAATACAGGAGTTAATCAAAATGAAGATTAAAGGTAACTGGGGATGTATTCATTGGTGGATATCAGCACTGGCGACAGCCATTACTATTAATTATTTAGCGCGGGGTTTTGTTGACATTGTTCTTAACATCAACTCACTGCTTGAATGGTTGCAAAAGTCCGGTGTTGGTGAGTTTATATATAGGCTGTTGGGAGGTCGTTAAAATGACACAAGAAGAATTAAATGCTATTCCCAAAGAGCATTTTAGATTTGTCCTCAAAGGAAACAAGGTAATTTTAATCTTTACTGATGATGGGGTATACGGTGGTAGTTTTTGGGACACAAAATATTGGGACTGGGGTATAGATTATGCAAGAAATAACAGAATTTAACTCTAAATTAACAAAACAGCGTCGTAACTCTACAATCCTGGTAGGAGTTTTATTAACCTGTGGTTTCAGTGCATCCATACCCATGTTTAATGATTCCATCAAACATACAGAGACATTGTACTGTAATGTAAACAGCAGTTGTAGAGGTGCTGATATAAAACGTGGTGTTAGTTATTTAGTAGATAAAGAACGACGTAATCAGTTATTTGACAACAATATAACAGTCTTAAAAATCCTTCCACCTGAAAACGACAAAGCAGTAGTGTGGGGTGTAGCTAGTTCCCTATTCCTATTAACTGCTTATGGAGTAAGTAAAGCACTTACTGACCATCAAGAAAAAGCAGTTCATTCTCAATTCAAACTGCTGAAAATCAAGGCACTCGAAAACGACTTACTAGAACAAACGCACATAGATTTATTTGGATTTACCAAAAGTAACCAAGCAGAAATCACCAAACAAGTCATAGCACGTCAAACATCAGAAACCATCCAAGCTATGAAAAGTGATGGGGAACTACAACTTGACCACCTAAACGGACAGTTACAAGGTGAAATAGCAGTTAAAACTCATCAGGTCGAAGTATCACAACTGGAGTTACAAACAGCTAAGAATCAATTAGAAACAGCAGAAATAAAACGGAAGTTAGACAAACTATCTGGCACTTCCAAAACAGAAGATACTACCAAAATTACACCCAATGAACAACTAAAACAATCATTAATCAATGCACTCAAGTCTCATGAAAACAGTTGGTTATGGTATCTAGTAGAATCATTCACCCCCATTATCATTCATGGTAAAGCTGGCAGTTATAAAAGCTATACAGCAGCAGCCATCGCACTCCTGAAACATTACCTGATAGATGCCAAAATCGAATCAATAGCAGATATTGACTACGACCAGAATAAAAATGATGCTTGGAAATTTCTAGTACCATTAGAACCTAATATTTATGGACAAGGAATTGATTGGGAATCTTACAACGATGGCTACATAGCAGCTATTGAACGCTCAAAACATAGAACCTTAAAAGATAACCCTATTGTATCTATTTGGGATGAATTGACCAATGCTAAAGGTAAATTTGATAATGCTCCTAATATAGTGCCTTTTGTAATTGCCACACCCAGAAAGCGGAACGAACATTGTATTTTAATTAGCCATAACTTAACTCAAGATTGCTTAGGTGGATGTAGTGGTATTTCAGAACCAATCAAAACCCAAACATACAGATTAAATTTAAAAACCACACCACAATCTAAACCACTTTTTAAAGGCATATTAGAAGGGTTAGTAGATGCTGATGGTAATGAATTAGAACAACACCCAGTTACATTACCTGATTGGTTGCGACCTGAGAAAATACATCAGCATTTCAATGGTAAACCTTTAGACTTTGAAAACTAAATAAAACAGCTACCCAATTAAAAATAGCGCGATGCTTGACATCGAATGTCACTGGTAGCACTGGCATTAATGCCTTCAATTACCACTACCAAATAAACATTATGAAGGATATCGAATACCCCGATAAGCCCCGGAGTTTACCATGCTGGTTTTCTCCCAAGGATAGCTATGTTGCATCTGCTTTGCTATCAGATGGTTTTGAATTTATTGGACTACTAGAAGATGTGGAAACACCTGATTATTTAGAGGTAATAACGGGTAATTGGTCATTAGGTTCTATCTGTTCAGTTAATGAATTAGTTGCAATTTGTGACGGTGCTGTATTCAG
>NZ_JACJQU010000034.1 GCF_014696825.1 Anabaena sphaerica FACHB-251
GAACCACACTGATCCCTTCCCGAACTCAGAGGTGAAACGCCGCTGCGGCAACGATAGTCTGGGGGTTGCCCCACGCCAAAATAGCTCGATGCCAGGTTTATTTTTTTCAAAAGCCTCCTCTATTGGTTTATTTAGAGGGGGCTTTTGTTTTATTCATGTTTAAACTACATCTTTCAACTTCTGAATCTCACCTTTCATCATCACATTTTAGTTCTGGTAATTTCAATACTAATTTTGCCGTTGAAGTCGGGGATGGGTGCAGCGGGTTTACTAAGAATGACTTGTATCTGGGTAACGATATCACTCTGTTGAAGAATAGCATTTGCGATCGCACCTGCCAACCTCTCTAACAAATCAAACTTAGATATCTTAACCAAATTTTGGACTAAACCAATAACATTGCGATAATCTAGAGTATCTTCAATAGCGTCAGTTTCAGTAGCTTGAGAAAGATCCACCCATAACTTCAAATCCACTTCAAACCATTGTCCTAACACTTTTTCTTCCGGTAGATACCCAACATAGCCATAGCAGCGAATCCCTGTTAAACGAATACAGTCCATAGAAAGTGATAGGTGGGTGATAGGTGACAGGTGACAGGTGACAGGTGACAGGTGATAATTTTATCCAGTTACCTATTAGCAATTTCTTATAAATGCAAATTGTATTTAATAATCTTAATCAACTTTGGTCTTATGTGGTAACGGCAACCCTTAAACATCTGGGTTTAAGTTGTGCTGTCTTATGTCCTGGTTCCCGTTCTGCTCCCTTAACCGTAGCTTTTGCGAAACAAGCACCGGAAATTGAAGCTATTCCTATTCTAGATGAACGTTCTGCCGCTTTTTTTGCGTTGGGAAGGGCAAAAGCAATGGGAAAACCTGTGGTGCTGGTTTGTACTTCAGGGACAGCAGGAGCGAATTTTTACCCTGCGGTAATTGAAGCTAAGGAAAGTCGCGTACCATTATTAATATTAACCACAGATAGACCCGCAGAATTGCGAGAGTGTCATTCTGGGCAAACTATAGATCAGGTGAAGTTATACGGCAATTATCCCAACTGGCAAACTGAGTTAGCTACACCTTCTGCTGATCGGGGAATGTTAGGTTATTTGCGACAAACGGTAATTTATGCTTGGGAACGTTGCCAATTTCCTACAGGGGGAACAGTACATTTAAATATTCCCTTTCGCGACCCACTCGCACCAGTTCCCGATGGTACTGATTTTACATTAGACTCGGAAGAGTTTTTTTCTGGGATATTTCCACCCCCATTAGCAATTAACAATTACCAATTACCCAGAGAATGGCAACAATGTCAACAAGGTATTATTATTGCCGGAGTAGCACAACCCAAACAACCTCAAGAATATTGTAGAGCGATCGCTCGTCTTTCCCAAACTTTACAATGGCCTGTTTTAGCTGAGGGGCTTTCCCCAGTCAGAAATTATGCAGACTTAAACCCCTATTTAATTTCTACCTACGACATCATTTTACGTAATCAAAAATTTGCCCAAGAATTAACACCAGAAATGGTAATTCACATCGGGGAAATGCCTACTAGTAAAGAATTACGTAATTGGTTAATTACTACCAACCCTCAACGTTGGGTAATTGATAATTGTGCTAAAAATTTAGATCCTTTACATGGCAAAACAACACATTTAAGGATATCTGTAGAACATTTGGGGAATGGCAAATGGGGAATGAGGAATGGCGAATGGGGACATTATTTACAAAAGTGGTGTAAAATCGAAGCGAAAGTAAGAAAGAATATTGATGAACTTTTTGAAAATATAGAGGAATTAATTGAAAGTAAAGCTGCTTGGTTAATTTCTCAAATCCTCCCCCCACAAACACCATTGTTTATTTCTAATAGTATGCCGGTGCGGGATGTAGAATTTTTCTGGAAACCTAATAATTTAGGGATAAGATCTTATTTTAACCGGGGTGCGAATGGTATTGATGGTACTCTTTCCACAGCTTTAGGAATAGCACATTATCAACAAAGTAGTGTGATGTTAACGGGAGATTTAGCCCTGTTACATGATACCAATGGTTTTTTAATCAGAAATAAATTTATTGGACATCTAACAATTGTTTTAATTAATAACAATGGTGGGGGAATTTTTGAAATGTTACCTATTGCTAAATTTGACCCGCCTTTTGAAGAATTTTTTGCCACTCCCCAGGATATTGATTTTAGTCAGTTATGCGCTACTTATGGAGTGGAGCATGAGTTGATTAGTTCTTGGAAACAGTTGGAAGAAAGATTAAAACTGCTACCAAGTCAGGGTATTAGGGTTTTAGAAATAATCACAAATCGCAAAAGGGATGCTAAATGGAGAAAGGAATATTTGAGAAAGTTTACCCAAGATTTGTAATTATTTAACAACCTGGTGAATGCTGGCACTAAAATTTATCCTTCATGCCCCGAATCTTCGCAAAGGTTTGTACGGGATCGCTACTTTTTACAACTAATTGCAATGAAGGCTGATCCCAGCGTAAAAAGGGATTTGTATGCTTCTCTACACCCAGTAGAGAAGGCACTGTAGCTTCCTGGCGTTGACGCATAGCTGTTACTTCTTTAAATCGCTTTTGCAAATCTGGGTTTTCACTATCTACTGTTAATGCAAAGCGCAAATTACTCAAAGTGTATTCATGGGCGCACCAAACACGAGTATTATCAGGTAAAGCTCGAAGTTTGCTGAGGGAGTCTACCATTTGCGCTGGTGTACCTTCAAACAAGCGACCACAACCACCAGCAAATATAGTATCACCGCAGAATAACTCTCCTGTCTCATGTGGTGTTACTGGTGGAAAGTAGTAAGCGATGTGAGCGCGGGTATGTCCGGGAACAAAGAAAACTTCGGCCGTGCGATCGGCAAATTGTACGCGATCGCCTTCTTGTAAAAATACCTGCTGTCCAGGAATCCTGCCCCGATCCTCAACCCCAGCATATACCGTCAATTGGGGGAATTTTTGCATTAACTTCTGATTAGCACCCACATGATCCTGATGATGGTGTGTGTTAAAAATTGCGACTAAGTTGCATTTTAGTTGTGCAAGTTGCTGTAAAACTGGTTCAGGCTCTGCTGGATCGACAACAGCGGCAATATTGTAATGTGAATCGTATAGCAAAAATATATAGTTGTCAGAAAGTGCCGATAGTCGGATTACTTGCATTATCTATGCCTCTAACCTCAGTAGATAATTTGTGTTAAATAAACCATGATATCCAATAAACCACGGTACTGTTTACAAAATTGCAAAGAATTATTTATACTCAAACAATCCCTGCTATAATCATATAAAATCTTACCACTTGGTTATGCAAAAATACCCATGATAGCTGGAAAAATATGAATTTAGACAAACTCTTTGACAATTCAATTCAGAACTAACCAAGTGAATATGAGCTTTAGGTTTTTTATTCACTTCCGTTTAATTATTGCTAAATTGACCGTTGTAAGTTTGTAATATTATTGCGTCATAATAAGCCCACTGCCACAAAATATGATCTTACTCCAATACTTATATATTAATCAATCTTAAACTAAATTGCAACGTTATAGAGGGGGGTGATTTATTGATTTATGCAAAACTAGACCAATGAGGAATCATAATAACTATAAGCCATATATTTGAGGTTATAAATATATGCAACATATCAAAATAAGCAGGATTCATCAAACATTGTGCAGTGACAGGAGAAAATATTAAACTTGAAAATTTCCATACTGGTAAGTGATTTATCGAGTGCTGGAGCAGGAAGGTGGGGAGGCGGTTCAGTTCGTTCCTTTCTGTTAGCACAAGCACTGCAAAGACTTAAGTATCAAGTAGAAATCTTAGGATTTGTATTTGGACAAGAGGCAGCAGTTATCCCTCAATCAGAAATTATGGTCAGCCAGTTTACTGGCTATAACTACCCGAAATTTCTCATTTCAGCTTCTCAGCTTTTAAAAAAGCTAGATGGTGATATTATTTATGCGATGAGACCAAAGCCTACAACTTTTGGTTTAGCACTACTAAAAAAACTAAAAACCAATCAACCGATAATTTTAGACATAGACGACTGGGAACTCAGTTGGTATGGTGGTGAAAAATGGCAGTATAATTTCTCCTTCAAGCAACTTTATCGAGATATTATTAAACCAGATGGAGCATTGAGACAGCCAGATCATCCGTTTTTTTTAAAAAAAACAGAAGGGATGACCCAAAAAGCCAACGCTATTACCATTCATACTAAATTTTTACAAGACAGATTTGGTGGTATATATTTACCAAATGGAAAAGATACAGAACTATTTAATCCCCATCTTTATGATCCAGAAGAAAGTAGAGTCTATTATGGCTTGTCTGGATATCGAATTTTAATGTTTCCCGGCGCTCCTAGACCATACAAAGGTGTTGAAGATGTATTAACTGCGCTCGAACTTATCAATGAACCAGATTTAAAACTAGTGATTGTAGGAGGTAGTCCTTATGATGATTATGATGCTCAACTATCAAAAAAATGGGGAAATTGGATTATAAAACTACCAAAATATCCATCTACAGAAATGCCAAAAATTGTCGCTGCGGCACATATTGTTGTTGTTCCCCAAAGAAATACACCAGCAGCTTTAGCTCAATTTCCATTAAAATTAACCGATGGTATGGCAATGGCTAAACCAATATTAGCAACTGCTGTGGGAGATATTCCTGAGATTTTAGGTGGAAATGGTTATTTAGTTGATCCTGAATCACCTGAACAAATTGCCGAAAAAATTAAATTGATATTTCAAAACTTAGAAGCAGCTAATGAGCGCGCAGTTAAAGCTAGAGAAAGATGTACAGAAAAATATAGTATCAATTCTATGTCTAATATTCTGGAGTCAGTTATTACCAAATTGTAATTAGTGATGAAAGATAATAAATTATGAATTTCCATTTTTTTTACTTTAATGTAATTTCGCTTAATTAAATCCAATGTCTACCAGAAAGATACTACTAAGATTTGCTAAACCTTATCCAAGCTTAATTGTACTAACAATATTATTAGGATTTTCTGGAGCTTTATTTAATGGTGTGAGTACCGCTCTGATTGTCCCAGTAATTTTAAAAATAGTGGGACAGGAAGTAAATTTACAAGGCGCTCCTGGTATTTTGCAATTCATAATCAATCCATTTGATGGTATACCAGAAGATTACCGTTCTGGTGTGATGGCCGGAGCAATTCTAGCTATAATTACTTTAAAAAATTTAGCTAATTATCTTGGCTCACTAACATCCAGTTCCCTCAGCAGGAGAATAACATCCGATATGCGAGAAGCTGGAATCACTCTGTTATTAACAGTAGATATAGATTACTACACCAAGATGAAGGTTGGCGATTTAATCAACCGTCTAGGTGGAGAAATAGGTCGTGCATCTAATGTGATAAGTAATACAATTAAATTGGTTATTTTATCAATTACAATTCTAGTTTTTGTTGGTTTGTTATTGTCAATTTCTTGGCAATTAACAGTTGCCGCAACGGCTTTAATGTTGTTAGTAACTCTTATTAATCAGTATTTTATTAATCGGTCTAAAAAGTTTGGTAAACAACTTAGTGAGTTGTCTAAAGGTTATTCAATTGCTGTTTTAGAAGTTTTAAATGGAATTAGGTTAGTTAAGTCAACTGGTAACGAGAAAAGAGAATATGAACGCATTAAAAAATTAATTAAAATTCGTGAAAAAGCAGATTTTCAAGACCAGGTAAATTCACAAGCAATTGGACCATTTAGTGAAGTTATGGGAATTGCTTGTTTACTGATGATTGTATTTTTGAGTAAAACTTTATTTGCCGAACAAGTAACGACAATTTCCACGGTACTTCTGACATACTTGTTGGTATTGTTGCGATTGCTACCGCTGGTTTCTCAATTAAATAGTCTTCGTAGCAACTTTGCAAGCATTGCTGCCAGTATAGAGATGGTTAGTCAGTTTTTAAGGTTAGATGATAAGCCTTTTATGGGTAATGGCAAACTTCCCTACAAAAAATTAAAACAGGGCGTGCATTTTAAATCTATTTCTTTTGCCTATACTAACCATGAAAAACAGGTACTCAAAGAGGTAAATTTATATTTACCCTGTGGCACAACTCTAGCATTGGTAGGTAGTTCAGGTGCAGGTAAATCTACATTAGCAGACCTTTTACCCAGATTTTATGATCCAACAAGTGGTTGTATTACCTTTGATGGCATAGATTTACGGGAGTTTGATTTAGTATCTGTGCGAAAAAATATGGGAATTGTTAGTCAAGATACCTTTCTTTTTAATGATTCAGTGCGGAATAACATCGCCTATGCTAAACCAGAAGCAACAGAGGAAGAAATTATTACAGCAGCAAAGCAAGCCAATGCCTATGAATTTATTAGTAAATTACCTCAGCACTTTGACACCGTGATAGGCGAGCGAGGTGTCATGTTATCTGGTGGACAAAAACAAAGATTAGCGATCGCTCGCGCACTTCTGCAAAATCCAGAAATCCTGATTTTGGATGAAGCTACTAGTGCATTAGATACTGTTTCTGAACGGTTGGTACAATCTGCGCTTGATGAACTGAGTCGCGATCGCACTACCTTGGTAATTGCTCACCGACTTTCCACAGTCCGCAAAGCTGATCAAATAGCTGTGTTAGATCAAGGAAGAGTAGTAGAAGTTGGAACCCATGAAGAACTGCTCCAGAAAGGCGGTTACTACTCACACTTATACTCAATGCAATTTGCTAATAATGCTGATACTGCGGGCAACCGCAACCAAAGCTTACTCCGCATATCTTATGAAATTCGTACACAACTAAACTCACTGATTGGATTGCTACAATTATTAATTGATAATCTTGTAGACGATGCTCAAGAGCGTCAAGAATTACTTGAGCAATCTTACAAATCAGCATGGAGAATTCTCAACACTATCGATGTTTTTGATGATGTAATTAATCGACAACTTAAAGGACAGTTAGTGGCAATTGCCGAGCAAAATCATAGTAGTATTACTGCATATTATCAAAAATTTAGTTGTATATTTGATGAATTTCGATCTGGGCTTAATCCTACACTGGCTTGCATTCGTACATTAGCCGATAATGTTACAGACGACAATGAATCCCAAAACCAATTACTTACGGAAGCTTATGAATCTACTCTTTATCTGCTGGAGAACTTACAGAAATTTGAGGATAGCATTAAAATCTAAAATTATGAATAATTAATTTTAAAAAACTTGATTAACTTTAATTCAAGTTCAAATAAATTTGATGCCAAAAAATATCGATAATTATGAAAAATAATACCTCAACAAATAAATTGATAACCCAGAAGATAGGCATCCAGTAATTATGAATTAAAAAAGTGAAAAACTCCAAAGAAAAATAATAATTATCAATAATGACATGATGAAAACAGTGGGTATGATTAGCAGCTATGGCGCTCTGGAATCCAGAGCAGATTGGCTATGGCAACAAACTCCTCATCCATTTGGCGTTTGGGGTAATATGCAAATGCAAGCATTAGCAGAAAACCCAGATTTTTTACTAATGTATCAGTTTGATTTTCCTCAACCATCACCACCACCATCTTTGTTAGATCGGTTACGGAAACAGCAAAAAAAAACAGAATTGAATCTTCCTGATTTACTACGTGGTGTCAGCAAAGAAAGAATTATTTATTTATTGAGAGAACCTCCTTTAGAAGAAATTGTAGAAATAAATAAACGTAATTATCAACAAGCTAAAAATTATTGCGGCTATGTTTCTGGTCCTGATGATTTTGCTCCTACTCCGGATTATATGCCTGCGATTTGGTATCACTCCAATACCTTTAAGGATTTAAATGAAATGCCATGTCCACAAAAGGTTGCTAGTTGTAGTTGGATTACTTCAGGAATTAACCGCACAGCTAACCATCGCCAGCGTTTAGACTTTTTGCAGTCTTTACAATCTAGGGGTATGCAAATTGATTTCTATGGACGTGGTTTACAAAAATGGGTAAAAACTTCAGGAGAACTTGGTAATAAGTGGTATGGCATGGCACCATATTACTATAATCTAGCAATTGAAAATTATGCCGATAATAATTTGTATGTGAGTGAAAAACTTTGGGATAGTTTACTAGCCTGGTGTTTACCAATTTACTATGGTGGAGCAGCAGCAGATAAACTATTACCACCAGGTAGTTTTTTAAGATTACCCAGTTTAGATGAAAAAGGAATTGCTTATATTCAAGAAGTAACTTCTAATCTTGATGCTTGGTATGCTGCCAAAGATGCGATCACCGAAGCTAGACAAATTATTTTACACAAACTAAACTTGCTCAACTGGCTATCAGAATTTGTCAATCAATTTTCTTAATTCAAAACTAGATGTACATTTTTAGGATTTATATATGGATGGTATTTGTACCCTTGCCAATGACCGAGTTTATGACCAACTAATTGCTCTACTCAACAGTATAGAAGCAATTTATGGTCAGACCATGCCTGTATGTATATATCCCTATGATGATAATACAGAAAAAATTGCTGCGGAACTTGCCCACCGCCCTCATGTAATACTTTATGATAACCAAAATTCCATTCAAAAATGGGATAAATTGGTTAAAGAAATTTGGGATACCCATCCTACCGCCCAAACACATTGGCAAAAAATAGGCAGCAGTAAATATCATCGAGTTGGAACCCATCGCCGTTATTGTGCTTTTGATGCGCCTTTTGACCGCTTTGTTTATATGGACGCTGATACTGTATTAATGAGTCCATTAGACCATATTTTTACTCAGCTAAATCACAATGATTGGGTAGTATATGATTTTCAATTTAAAGATATATCTCATGTTTACAGTGTATCATCAACAAAATTAAAGGAGTTATTCACCCCAGAACGTTTACAAACCGAAATATTTTGTTCTGGGTTTTATGGTTCTAAAAAAGATATATTTCCTGAGCAAAAGCGAGAAATGATCCTAGAGTGGTTGCGTCAAGGAGAAGCAGAAGTTCTCTATGATATGGCTCCTGACCAAACAATTCTCAACTATCTGGTCATGCGATTAGGGATATCTAACTATAATTTGGCTATCAATTTACCTGCTCATAAAGTAACAGGTTGTGCTGTGACATCTCTGCATTTTGAAAACCAGGATTACATTCTTTATGACAAGGGTAACAGATTAACTTATTTACATTATATTGGATTATCTTCTAAATTATTCAGTCGAGTTTGTGCTGGAGAAAATATTGATTTTCCTTACCGAGATATTTTCTTGCACTATCGCTATTTATATACACCAGAACAGAAACCGAAGTTCACAACTAAACCTAAAGCCTATGATGCTCCTCTCAGTTTAGGTACAAGAATTTTAAGAAAGTTAGGATTAGTAAAAAACTAGAGGGTTAATTCAATGAATAGGGGAATTTATATTGTTGCCAATGATAAAGTCTTAGAGAATGCTATTGCCTTACTTAATAGTATTCGTTATTTTGATCCAGAAATCACTGTTTATCTGATACCTTTTAATGAAAACTATCAGAAAGTAGCAGATACACTAGGGAAGTTCCACAATGTCAAGATATTCCCAGATTTAGAAGAAATTGAAAAATTCACTCAACGTATTAGCGAAATTTTTGATCGAGATTTTTTAGCATTACCTAATAAAATGCGTAAACTCGTTGTGTGGTTTGGACCCTTAGATGAGTTTATCTATATTGACACTGATATTGTCGTTTTTGAAAAAATTGCAGACAATTTAGGTCAACTGGCAGAAGTCGATTTTTTCTGTTGTGATTATCATCATGCAAATGACAAACTCAGCAATATATTTTCTCCCTTTGTCAAAGAACAGCAAATTTTCACTAATGATCAACTAGAAGATGTATTTAATAGTGGGTTTTGGAGTTCGCGCAAGGGGGTTATAACTGAGCAACAAATGTATGAAACATTAGCAGAATGTGCTGCTCATCCCGAATACTTTGATTTTACAGCAGGAGTGACAGATCAACCGATCCTCAATTATCTTATTCTCAAGTTAATTTACAAACGTGGTAATCTTGTCAAAATTCCTGGTCGTGGTCCTGGTAGTTGGGCCGGTTCATGTAATTTCCAGCAACAAGATTATCTCCTTTATGATCATGGAAAACGACTAAAATATCTGCACTGGGCAGGTATTAAAATTCAACCTGGTTGTCCCTACTGGGACACTTGGGAATATTATCGAAATTTAAATCCAGGCATCCCAACAGTAGATATTCCTACACCTGTACAAAAAAGTAAATGGCAGCAAACATTAGATAATGTCAAAAATAAACTAAGGCAACTGAAAAATAAGTTATAATTTTTACAAAAACAATCTGGAATATTTATGAGTCAAGAACAAAAAGATTATTGCTTCTGCACACTAGCTTTGGGTAAGAAATATCGTCTTCTTACTCAGCAACTAGCCCAAGATTTAGAAAAATACTCTCCCGGTACTTACCTGGTTATTTACACAGACGAGCCGCAAGATTTTAGCCAAACCCATAATACGTTAGCATTTAAATATCAACAACAAGGAATTCTGCATTGTTATCATGACAGAAGATTTGTCATAGAAAAAGCCTTGTCAAAATTTCCAGTTGCAATTCACATTGATGCCGATACAAAAATTTTGAGCAATGTACCTGAAATTACACATACTTCTGGTATTGTAGGTCGTCAAGAAAATCTTCTGGAACACGTAAAAAAATATAGTCCTGAAAGACTACCCTATATTGAAAAAATAGCTTCAAAGTTAGATATACCCTTGGAAAACGCCTCTTTTGTAGGTGAGTCTCTTTACATTGTTGGCAGAGATGACGGTAAGGAAACAGATTTTATTAAATACTGGGGTATGATTGGCAGTTACTTAGAACTACATAGAATCCACGCAGGAGATGGTAATGCTATTGGTTTAGCTGCGGCAAAAGTAGGATGGACAATTAACAGTGAAAGTTGGAGTGGATTGCATCAAGTTACTAAGCATTTCGACGCTTCCCATACCCCAGAACCTAAAAATTGGGTTAAAAATTTGCGCCGCAGAGTAGGTTATCATTATCGTTTCAATAAAGCTAGGTTAACGGCGCTACAAAAATTTGACTTTTACTATAAGTAATAACTAATCCCACCTTCAGTAGGTGGGATTTATAATCTGGTGAAGTTTTCTCTTCTTAAGACCAAGAATCTAAATCCAGAGATTGCATTCCTCGACTGCTCGCAAATTCCAGCAAACTTCCTAGTTGGAACCAAATAAACAAACAAGTTAGCAAACTCAGAGGTAAACCAACACCTAAAGCCAGAGGAGAGGGAAAACCAAATATCTCTAAACCAGAAGACATAAATAAACAAACGCCGACAGTAATACCGATAAATGGCACAAACAATTGTTTTAAAGAAGAACTAGATTTAATAGGTTCTTGGGGAACACTTGGCCATTTCTGGACAATTACTTTCAAAGTACCCGATAAAGCGAAACCAGAAGTTAAGGCTGCGAGAAACCCGACTAACAGTAAGAAGTATGGCGGTTGCAGAGGGTAATAATACATGAAAACTCCTGATTGTTATTAAATTCAGTTAAACGTTTTGATTAGTTATCAGTAAAGGCAATAAGAGATGTAGCTTTTGGCAAAATAGCCGCTACACCTTCCCTAGATAACTCTGTTAAAATACCGAAGGCTACATTTAATAACCGATTCGGTGGTAAGTCATCTTTCACTAAATCCCACAACCGTTGTACTTCGTCAGTGTGCAAACGGTCATCTTCAGTCAGAGCAAGCACCAACTGACGACGAAGAAATTTACCTTCTTCAGATAGTAGAAATTGCAACCCCATTTGCGCTGTAGGTAAAACATCAAATTCTCCATCAGTCCGCGCAATAGAAATCAAATTCTCTAACCGCTGCCATTGGAATTTACCATCTTTAAATAACACATTCAATAAACGTCGTCTTAATGCGGGAGATTCTCCCGTCAGTAACCGACGTGCGATGTAGGGATAACCTACTTCCACAATTTTAAAATTGGGATTGAGACTTAGAGCAATACCTTCCTGTGTCACCAGGGAACGAATAATTAAAGCAAACTTGGCAGGAACTCGGAAAGGATATTCATACATCAATTCCGAGAATTCATCAGTAACAGTTTTAAAGTTAAAATCCTTAACATTTTTGCCAATGGCATTACCTAGCACCGCTTCTAATGCTGGCACAATTGGGGCAATATTGGTTTCTGGAGCCAGAAAGCCCAGTTTTACAAAGTCTTCAGCTAAGTCGGTGTAATCTTTATTGACAAGATGCACTAATGCATCTACCAATGTTTCCTTTGTAGTTTCCTCCATCTGATCCATCATGCCAAAGTCGATGTAAGCCATGCGACCATCGGCAACAGCAAATAAATTACCTGGATGGGGATCGGCATGGAAGAAGCCATGTTCTAACAATTGTTGCAAACCAGAAGTGACACCTATCTGGATCATTGCTTCGGGATCTAAACCAGCTTGACGGATGCTTTGGGTATCTGTGAGTTTAAAACCGTTAATCCATTCCAATGTTAAAACACGTCTGCTGGTATAACGCCAGTAAATAGAGGGTACTTTTACTTGAGGGTCATGGCGGAAATTACTCGCAAATTTTTCGGCGTTATGACCTTCATTGATGTAATCAATTTCTTCAAATAACTTTGTGCCAAACTCGTCCACAATTAATGTGAGGTCATGGCCGAGATTGAGAGGCAACCAAGGACTAAGCCAACTTGCTGCCCAACGCATTAAATATAAGTCCCGTGTAATCACTGGACGTAGGTGAGGGCGTTGTACCTTTACCGCTACTTCCTCACCACTGACTAGACGACCCCGATATACTTGACCCAAACTGGCAGCTGCTACAGGTTTGGGGGAAATTTCGCTAAATATCTCGTCAATGGATAGCTTGAGTTCAGTTTCAATAATGTGTTGCGCTAAGTCATTATCAAAAGGTGGTAACTGGTCTTGCAACTTTACCAGTTCTGCTAAATAATCTTTGCGGATCAAGTCCGGCCGCGTTGAGAGGGCTTGACCAACTTTAATAAATGTAGGACCCAGATGGGTGAGCAGTTTTCGTAACTGAGTAGCTCTTTTACCCTGATTCTGCTCAACTTGATTTTGCCATTCATCCCACTTGAGGCTGATGATAAAGCCTGCAAAAGAGAGTATGATTCTCAGCAGTCTGCCCCAAGCTAACCAGGGACGGTAACGATAGTAACGAGCGATCGCGTCTGGATTATACTGCTTTAGTTGAGCAGGTTGATACTGACCCACGCCTTTATTTGCCTCTACAACTGGGAATTTGACAATGTTGGTGGTTTTTTTCCTGACTGACAAGCTGGTTGCAAGTCAAGGATATTGGTAGTTTCTGATTTAACTACTACTAACACTAATTACTATGCAGTCTAGTGAAAGCCTTTTTACCTCTACAGTCAATAGTATCCAATCAAGTGATCAACTTATGTCGTCATCTACTCTTTCGGGTAGATAGCCGAGTTTCTTTCGGTTTCAGCTAAAAGAAAGAATTAAGCTTTGCCAATGTCTAGGTACTATGAGGTAAACCAAGCATATCTTTACTGCCTAGATTAGTTTATCTTTTTCTTAATTATACTTTATAAAAGTACAAAATTTTATTTCACAGCCAGAGTATTTTATATTTTCTTCATTATTTATTGATTGAGAAGAGAATATATAGTTATATTTCTTTACATTTATTTATATAGCCATGGACAGGGTGGTTAGGACATCAATTGATAATGAAACTCCCACTACAAAAGGGTTTTACTCCTGACTCCTGCTATATTTAGAAGTATAAAAACTTTTAATAGCAAATTGAGATAAGTAAGCAGCCATTATGAACTGCCTTTTTTTGCTTACCCACCAGCCTGCCTTGCCGCTATAGTGGTGGGTAGTTGACTGTTGATTTTGCTACTTTGATTTGGCCTCCAAATTTTCCAAACGACTTTTTAGTTCCTGATTTTGCTGTTTGAGTTGGTTGAGTTCTTCACGTATTTGCCGCAGGCTTTTTTCTGGTCCAATATTCTTCTGCACTTTGCTAATTTCTTCTTCAGCGTAACGACGCACTCGCCCATCTGCGGTTTGATTAGTTAAAGCTTGCAAAATACCAATTGCTTTTGGGGTTTCCATTTGCCCTAAAGCCGTTACCACAGATACTTGGGTTAAAAAGAAGGTTTCTTTAGCTATTTCTGCTAATCGGTCTAAAATCCGTTCTATATTTACAGGAGTTTGACCAACAGAAATCTTACCTAAAGCCCGAATCGCAGACAAGCGTAGTGGTTGGGAAATTCCCAGTTTAGTGTATTCCAGCAGTAAATTTAAGGCTGTTTCCGAAGCTTTAAATTCAGCTAAACCAGCGATCGCACCACTTCTTACTACTTCATTCCAACCTGCCTTTTCTTCTAAAACAGATTTTAGTAGCTTAATGACTTTTTCTTCGTGGGGTTTATCATCTAAGTTAGCAGATGCGTAGGCGAAGCCCGTCGCAGACATCGCTCCAATACTACGACAAGCAGCAGCTTCCACATAGTAACTAGCATCCCCATCTTCCACAAATCTCTTCACAGCTTTATAACTAGCATGAGTTTTGATTTGAGATAGAGTCTCTATCACAGATCGCCGCACGCAGGGATTTCGATCTTGCAACCCAAAAACTAAACCATCAAAAGCTTGATCCAGCTTAATCTCTGCTAATTGTTTAGCAACTTCTACGCGCACACCCCAGAAGGAATCATTTTTTAAAGCTGCTGATAGGGCTTTAGTTGCTTCCAGCGCACCTTTTTTAGCCAAAGCTTCTGCTGCATAGATGCGAGAAATAGGATTAGGGTCAAATTCTAACTGCGCTTTTAACTCCGGTATTGGGTATTCCAAAACCACAGTTTTGAGATAATTATTGCCCACATCAAAGCTGATAAAATCTGGCTTTTCTGTTAACGGAAAGTAAAAACTTTGTTCCCGTTCATTTACCCGCACAGTAAAAGTTTTCAGTGCTGAATTGGTCTGACTATAACCAAAACCAATAGGAATTTTCAGGTCAAATAAATCCTTATCATCACTGGCTTGGGTTTGAGTAACTGTCACCTTGGCTAAGTTCCCATCCCCATCCCAAGAGTAAGCAACTTTAAAATCGGGATGACCACCACGATAAACATATTGGTCGAATAAGAAAGTAAGATTACGTCCAGTTGCTTTTTCAATTGCTCTTAATAAATCGACTGTTTCCACAGTTTGGTGAGCATGATCTTGAACAAAGGTTTGGATAGCTGTCCAAAATAATTCCTCTCCCAATTCTGCACGGATCATGTGATAAACACAAGATCCTTTTTCGTAAATGTGGCGATCATAAAGTTCAATGGCTTCGCGGTAAACATGAGTCACCATTGGCCGACGATAACGACTGCTATCTTCACTTAAATAACTGCGAGCTTCCAATAAGCGATAATAAGCAGCATCCTCTGAGCCATATTCCTGTTCTGTCCACATTACCTCAGAATAGGAAGCCATTCCTTCCTTAATCCAAGCATGAGACCAATGTTTAATGACTAACAGATCACCAAACCACTGATGTGCTAGTTCATGGACAACTAAACTTTCTGTGTTGCGGTTGTCTAATAATGCCCGTTCATCCAGCAAACATCGGTCAGTTAACAGAGTGGTAGAGGTGTTTTCCATCCCACCGAAAATGAAGTCATCCACACAAACCTGGGCATATTTGGGAAAAGGGTATGGATAACCATACTTTTCGCTCAAAAATTCAATCATGCGGGGAGTTTTACCCATGCTGCGTTTAGCATCTGCTTCCCTCCCCCTTTCTACGTAGTAAGTGACAGGTTTACCTTTCCATTCATCGTTAATTTCTGCAAAGTCACCTACCGCTAAAGTCATCAAGTAGGTAGGATGAACCTGCTGTTGTGACCAATGGTAAATTTTATCATCTCCCTCTTCTGTTGTATCAATTAGTTCGCCGTTAGAAATAGCAATCAGGGCTTTGGGTACACGGACACGGATTTCTGAAGTGGATAACTGTCCTGGGTAGTCAAAGCAAGGAAACCAAAAACGAGAGTCTTCGTCTTCTCCTTGAGTCCAAACTTGGGTTGGTTTGTGGGGGTAGTGTTTGTCTGGTTGAATGAAGTAAATACCACGTTGGGGTTTTTCGACTGAGTAGGCGATCGCTATCAACAATCTATTACCAATCTGCGTGGGTTGCGAAAGTTGAACACAAAGCTTTTCCCCGTCGTATTCAAACTTTTGCTCAATTCCATCTACCTGCACAGATTGGATATTCAGGTTTACAGCATCCAAGGTCAAACGCTCAATATTATTACGGATTGGCAAAATGCGAATGCTACAATTACCGTAGTAACTTTGGTTGGGAATATCCAAACTGAGGTTCAGAAAAATATGCTCTACTTGCCCCGGTCTATCGGGATTGTAGTGTGGTTTAGCCCCTGGTAACTCAAAAGATTTGTGTCCGTTATTCTCTGTATCAAAATAAAACTGCAACATTGATTATTACTGACCTTGTAATCCTGAAACTTTCATAACAATAGCCATCTGTAGATGCCTCTCCCTAATCAACATGATTATTTGATCAGGATTTTTTCTGGGATGGAATGATTTAAATCAGTCTTCTCATTTGCCTCCCAAGTCTTCATGTCTTGATGTCATCAGAGTCTCTAGCATCACGCCGTAATCGATTTCCATCGAGTACAAATAGTTCCAAAAAGCATAGACGTTTATCTCATGCTTTGAGTTAGCCGGGAATAACCCCGACAGGGCGGACTACAACGCCACGCCACTTGCTACAAGTCGGGAAACCCGCCCAACGCAGTGGCTCCTCTATCCCTAGACTAAAAGCTGTCGGGACTACTTTTCTTCAAATATTCTAACTACCATTCACATCCGCAGATTTAGTGAAGTTTTACAATACTACCAATTATTCCTCTAGCTTAGAATAACTTGTAACTGAAAATCAGACTATTTTTTGCATATCAACTTAAAATACCATTTACGGATTTACTCCTAACTCTAGTGAAGTCTTTTTTAGAGTTCCTACAAAATTTTTAGTGTGTAGAAATACTAATTTTAACGGTAAATACCGCTAATTTAACGGAATTTGGTGATGAAAATCTCAAAACCAGACTATCAATGTTGTAATTACCTGATGATACTGTCAACAAAAGAGGATAATCACAATGCCTGAAAGCAAATCGAAATTTCTAGTTCCTGCTATTAGCACTGCCATAGTTGTAGCGGGAGGTATTGCTGCTTTTATATATTTAAAAGCTCCCTTGGGAGATAGTTCCAGTCCACTGGGCAGTGCTAAAGTAGTACCTGCTAATGCCTTAATGGCCACCTACGTCAACACTGATTCCCAATCTTGGAATAAGTTGCAGCAATTTGGCACTGCACAAGCACAACAGCTAGTAGCAAAAAGTCTACAAAATATCACTAAAGATCTATTGGGTGATAGTAACATTTCTTACGAAACAGACATCAAACCCTGGGTAGGTGGTGTGATGATTGCTGTGCTACCACCTACACCCACTACACCTAATCAGGCACAGCAAGAGTCAAATATCCTGTTGGTAGTAGGTATCAAAGATAAACTCAATGCCTTAAATTTTGCTAACAAATTGAAAGAGCAAAAAAACTTGCAAATTCAAGAATCAGAATACAAAGGACAGAAAATTATTGCCAGTAAAAATAAGGGAAGATCCACATATACAGTAGTTTTGAATAATACTCATATACTATTAGCACCTGAAAAACAAACTGTAGAAAAAGCTATTGACACCTATAAAGGTGAACCTTCTTTCGCAAGTAAAGAAGGAGCAAGCAGCATTTTAGCCAAAGGTGTGGATGTTAAAAACAGCCTTGCTCAAATTTATGTGCCTGATTACGCCGATATGGCCAAGCAACTAACAGCTTTAAATCCCCAGGCTAGACCATTACAGCCGCAAACTTTGGCACAACTCAAGCAAGTAAAATCCCTAGTAGCTGGTGTTGGTGTTGATGACGCAGGCTTGCGGTTAAAAGCGGTGGTTAATTTAGATCCCCAACTGAACAAATTTCAGTATCAAAGCAGTCCAGCTAAGATAGTTGGACAATTTCCTAGTGATACTTTTGCCCTAGTAACTGGGCAGAATATTAATCGTAGTTGGCAAACCTTCCTAGAACAATCAAAAGATTATCCTGAAATTAAACAAGGCGTTGAACAGACTCGCGGACAACTAAAACAATTTGTCAATCTTGATTTAGATAAAGATATTTTTAGTTGGATGGATAGCGAGTTTGCCTTTGGTGCAGTAAAATCTAGTCAAGGTTGGTTAGCAAATGTGGGTTTTGGGGGAGCAATGGTATTTGACACCAGCGATCGCAAAACAGCGGAAGCCACCTTCACTAAACTAGATGACCTTGCCAAAAAGCAATCACTCAACATCACCCAAAGAAACATTGGTGGTAGAAATATCACAGAATGGCAAATTCCCCAACAAGGTGCTTTGGTGGCACATGGTTGGTTAGATCAAGATACCGTATTTCTCGCTATTGGTGGACCTGTTGCCGAAGCACTAACAGACAACAAAGGTAAAACCCTTGATAAGAATGACACCTTTACATCTGTAACTGGTTCATTACAAAAACCCAACGGCGGCTATTTCTACCTGGATATGGACAACACCAGTTCATTAATCACTCGTTTTGCTACAGCAGGTCAACCTCTTCCCCCGGATGCCAGTGCTATCCTGGCTTCTATTCGTGGTTTGGGTGTGACTGTCAATAGCCCCGATAAATCTACCAGTCAAATGGAGATGTTGTTAGCTTTGAAACCAAGCTCTAAGTAATAGTCAGGAAGCAGGGGAGCAGAGGAGCAGGGGAGCAGGGGAGAATAACTTTCTTAACTGTCACCTGTCACCTGCTATAAAATAAAGCTGTTAAACGCTACAAAAATTATGACTACTGCTATCAAAAAGACTCCTGACTTACCTTCCCGCTTGGTAAATGGCATCCTCTCAATTAAGCCTTTAGCCAACCTGGCCAAAAACCGCGCTAGACAAATGATGATTAAACGGGCTGAAAAAATTGGCGTGTTTTGGACACAAGAAGCAGAAAAACTGCAAGCACGAGATTGGGCAAATGATTTAGCTCAAGTCCAAAATCCTCAACTTACCTACCCTGACTATTACGTTACTTCATTCCACGCTTACGAAACAGGAAATCTCAGCTGGCAAGCAGCTTTTGAGGTAGAATCTGCGGCTCATGCTGTCCACGCTAAAATTTGGCAAGATACCCAAGCCCAAGGTGATGCCAAACTGAGGGAAAGTTACCACAACATCGTCACCAGTTCCATTTCCCAACCGCCACAAGACATCCTAGATTTAGGCTGTAGTGTAGGTATGAGTACCTTTGCTTTGCAAACAGTTTATCCCCAAGCCAAAATTACTGGTTTAGATTTATCTCCCTATTTTTTAGCTGTCGCTAACTATCGTTCTCAACAACGTCAAGCAAACATTAATTGGATTCACGCTCAAGCTGAATCTACAGGATTAGCAGATAGTTCTTATGATTTAGTTTCTATTTTTCTTGTATGTCATGAATTACCACAGTCAGCAACCCGCCAAATTTTTGCGGAAGCTAGACGGGTTTTGCGTCCAGGTGGGCATTTAGCAATTATGGACATGAATCCAAAATCAGAAATTTACAAGAAAATGCCTACCTACATTTTGACATTGCTTAAAAGTACGGAACCTTATTTAGATGAATATTTCTCTTTAGATATTGAGCAAGCTTTAGTAGAGGCTGGTTTTCAAACTCCTAGCATCACTAGCAACAGCCCCCGTCACCGGACTGTAATTGCTCAGGTGCGCTAATAATGTGTGAATAATTTATCTCTGTTTCTGTGGGCAGTAATTCCACCGCTGCTATTTTTGTGGTTTTATTACCGTCGAATTTCTGCGGCTCCTCCTCCTTTACAACTGCTATGTTTGTTCATTATTGGTGCAATGTCTGGTTTCGTCGCCTTGGGGCTAGAATGGGCTGTAGAAATTGTTGCTAACTCGGTTGTGGACTGGGCAAAAATACAGCGTTCTTTTGCTGGTTTTGCCTTCCGGCAGATGGTGGTAATAGGTCCAGTTGAAGAAGGTTGTAAGTTAGCTGCGGTTATTATTCCCATCTGCTATTTCCAACGCAGTTATCGGTTACGTGCCAGTACAGTTTTTATCTTTACCATAGCGGCTTCTTTAGGATTTACGGCTGAGGAAAACTGGATTTACTGGTTTCACGGTGCTGCACCAATTTTAGAACGAATTATTAGCACGCCTGTACATTCTATGTTCTCTGTGCCTTGGGGGTATGCGCTGGGAATATATATTTTTTCTAGCAGGCGGTTAAATAAAGATAGAAGTTTAATTTTAACGGCTTGGTTAAATTCAGTTTTATTTCATGCTTTGGTAAATATTTTATCTAGAAGTTGGGTTTATCCCCGTCCCATTAGTTTTTTTGGTTATTGTTTATTTCCTTTTTTGTTATGGTTGTTTTGGCGGTTAGAACAATTACTCCGCAGAGTTCAAGGTAAACGCCCTATTGCTTTAATTTCTGCCTACAAACCCCAGGCTCGTTATTGGCAAAGAAGTTTAGTATTGTTTATTCTTATACTGGGTGGTAATGCTATTTTTGGGTTGTTTATTCTTGCTAGAAAAATTAGTCCGTTGCGACCAATACAGATTTTTGAGCCTGATATTTTCTGGTTTATACTGAGGGAAATTTTTCTAAATCTCGGATTGGGAGTTTTGGCTTGGTTGATTTATCGCTATTTAGGCAATTTAGCCCGTCGTCGATATTTTTTTCAATGATGAAAAGTAAGAATTCAGGAGAAGGATGCAGTATAAATATTCTTACTCTTGTACGGGCGAAGCATTCGGGCGATCAATTATCAATTTTTGTCCAAAGCTATTTTCTGAATGCTTCGCCCCTAAGATTCCTTAACTTAAACTCTTGCTAATACTGGTTGACTTACTGCTGCACTAACAGGTGTTGTTTCTAAGTCAGCAGCGTAAATTTCACAGGAGTTATTCGGGCTTTCAATCAGTTTAATTTTGTAAAGTTTTGCACCTAGTTCTTGAATGGGCGATCGCAATACATTACTAATATAAAGGGCGATATTTTCGGCAGTTGGTACAACTTTAGCAAAGAAAGGAATATCTTTGTTTAAAAAGCTGTGATCGAAGGGTTCTACTATATAATCTTCGATGACTTGATTTAAAGCCCCTAAATCAACAATCATACCCGTGCGAGGATCAATCTCTCCTTTCACGGTAACTTCAAGATGGTAGTTGTGTCCATGTCCATTCACACGAGCGCATTTACCGTAAATCTCTGTATTGTCTTCTAAACTCAAGTCAGGATGCGCTAGTCTGTGCGCGGCGCTAAAGTGAGTGCTAATACTTAAGTATGCTTCCATTCCGTTGCCCATATAATCTGCCCAAAGTTCAGGATGTTCAAATAACTGCACCTTGACTATAGGTAAGTGCGGTGCTAATTTTTGCCAGATAACCCTGGCGATATTTTCTGTGGTGGGGAGAGTTTGTTGAAATTCTGCCCACGCATCATTGAGATAAGAAAAATCTAGTTGACTGGTAACTTCCCGTTTGATGACTTGTTTCACATCAGACAAGTTCAGCACCATGCCATATTCATCTAGTTCTCCAAGCAGAGAAATAAATAAAACATAGTTGTGTCCGTGTCCGGGAAATTTCGAGCAAAGACCAAATTTTTCAACATTCTCGGTTTCACTTAGTTCTGGCAACCAATACCGATGGCTGGCCGAAAACTGAGCGCGGCGATTTACAATACATTGCATGAGTACACTGGGAACAGATTTTAAAATTTCTTAATCTTTCACTTTACATAGTTTAATCTAATTTGTTGCTTATTGGGCAGTGAAATAGGGAATATCCATAAGATTATCGTATAATAACCATCTAAGTAGAACTTACTGCGTTGTGGAAAACACTACATTTAGTTTATCTGTTAGAGTTAAAACAACCGCAAATTTATTTATTGACTTTGTAAATAATAGTGAGGAGCAATACGTGATTACTAGGGGTTATTTTATAGGTGAAATAATAGATGAACTAGCAAATATTGCTCACCAAGTTGATAACAGATGCAAACTAGGCGTAACAGACCTAAATAAATATCTTGAGGATTTCTTTAAAGAAATATTGAATAAATTACTTGATTTACACTTAGAAAATCTCAATAATGAAAGAAGTAATGCGCCTGGATTAGATTTAGGTGACGCTTTAAGCCATATAGCATTTCAAGTTACATCAGAAAAAGAATCGGCTAAGATTAATCATACTCTGAAGACTGTTTTGGAACATAATATTCAAGAATATAATGATATTTATATACTAATAATAGGTTGCAAACAAAAAAGTTACACAGAGAAGAAGGAACTTTGGGATAAATTAAATTTTAAGAAGGAAAATATTTGGGATATCAACACTATTTGTAAAAAAGCAATTGAGCTTCCTCTCGATACATTACAATCTATTCACCAGTACATAAAACAAGAGGTTGTCAGAGTAAAAATAGAGTTAGAGATACCAAATCAAGAAGGTGAATTTGCTACAAGTATTAAAAATTATATTGAGCCAATAGCCAAACCTAAATTTAATGAAAATTCACTTAGAGTTTATTATGAATATTACATCAATAATAATTTTGGAGGAGATGATTACTCAATGGATAATATAAAACAGGCGTTTGATTTTTTAGCTAAGGAACTTGCCAAGTTACCTCGCATAACACGAGAATTTTATGCTTTCCTTCTTGAAAGGAGGGATGAAAATTCTTTGCAAGAAGCACATGGAGGTAAATTTTATTATCGTTTTAATGAAGATAGACTGAGAAGAATCTGTAGATATAATGATATTGATGGAGAAATTAGATTGCTTACAAAGCATGAATTTATATCTTGGGATAATCCTATTCCTATTGATGAAGAGTATTATACAGGGTGGACTGAATCTTCATATCGTATTTACATTCCAGGTGATTCTAAAAGTTATATTTCTTCTTTCATTGAAGACTTGGTAAATTTTGTGGAAAAAAACAATATTGGTTATCAAAAACCCATAGTAAATCTCGATTTTAGTGATTTTTAATGGGTGGTTAATTTGATCAAAATAGGAGAATTAATACTATGCTACCAAATACCTATCAACTACCATTGACATTTGAGCAAATTCTTACTCTAGTTAAACAACTTTCTGATTCTGAAAAATTGTTACTTAGCAAAGAACTAGAAAAAGAAACATTGAATCATAAATTAACAGAGTTGTTGGAAGTATTTCAAACTGATGAATTATCATTAGCAGAAATTACTGAAGAGGTTGAAATTGTCCGTTCTCAAATTTATGACAGAAAACAAAGCAGTTAAGATCATTATTGATACTAATCTTTGGATTAGTTTTTTGATTGGTAAAGAACTGAAAGATTTAAAAGACCTTTTAGTTGCAGAAACAATTATAGTAGTAATTTCTGAGCAAATATTAGAAGAAATTACTTTAGTAACTCAACGTCCTAAGTTACAAAAATATTTTCCGTCTAACAAAGTCCATGAGTTAATTCAACTTTTACGAACCATTGGTGTATTTATAAATATAACCTCCGAAGTTTTTATTTGTCGGGATGCGAAAGATTATTATCTTTTAGCACTAGCAAAAGATAGTGACGCAAATTTTTTAGTCACTGGTGATCAAGATTTATTAGTGATTAAAAAATTTGAAAATACTGAAATTGTTACTTACCAAAAACTTTTACAGAAATTAGAGAATTGATCTGAGTACATATTCACCCCACTGATTCTTGCGCTTCCCGATGCAATCTTTTAGCTATCCTAAATAATTCTTGACCTGTGTGCAAATAGCGATCATCGTAACTTAATGGAAAATATGCCAACTCTTCTATCCCGTCTGCAAGTTGACTCAAACAATAGTAGAGGTGCGCTGCTGCTGCTGCGAAATTAGGAGGATTTGGTAGAGAACGAAACTTAAATTGAGCTTCCTTCAAATCTTCTCGACAAGAGTCTAAATAATCCTGAAATGCGTCTAACAATTCATCATCAAAAGGATCTGCGGCTAATTCCTCAATTTGCGCTTCTAGAGAACTGAGAATGGTAAAAAGTATCCTATTTACTGGTTTATAAACTCGGCGCAACCATTCTTCGATTTGTTCATCAGCATCTCTTCCCGTTGCCCTGGTTTTTTGGTAAGGTTTTTGTTCAGAATTACGCTTTGGTTTGGGAATACTTGATTTTTGGGAATTATACCGCAGTTTTTGGTCGTATTGCTGGCGATTTTGGGTGTCCCCTAAAACCTCATAAGCCGCATTGATAAGAATAATTTGCTCGTTATTGGCTGTTTTCTGTTGAGTATCAGGATGAAATAACTTCACCAAGCGGCGATATGCTTGTTTAATCTCCGCTTGGCTGGCATTGGCATTAACTTTGAGGATTTCGTAGTGGTTAGAATCGACCATGATCAGTTAACAGTTATCAATTATCAGTTATCAGTTAACTGATTTAATCTAACGTATCGTTAGCTGATACTTGTTGCAACCTTTGCTTCTAAATCCTGGAACAATGGTGTACTCAAATATCTCTCACCAAAACTCGGTTGAATCATGACTATTAAACGTCCCTGATTTTCTGGACGTTGAGCGACACGAATAGCCGCACACAAAGCAGCACCACTAGAAATACCAGATAATAGCCCTTCTTCTCTTGCTAATCTACGACTGTAGGCGATCGCTTCTTCATCACTGACAGTAATCACCTCATCAATCAATTCTACCTTTAACACTTGGGGAATAAAACCCGCCCCAATTCCCTGGATTTTGTGAGGACCTGGTTTACCTCCTGATAAAATTGGGCTATTAGCTGGTTCAACAGCGATCGCTTTAAAACTAGGCTTTTTAGCTTTCATTACTTCCGCTACACCAGTAATAGTACCACCTGTACCCACACCTGCCACAATCATATCTACCTGGCCATCCGTATCTTCCCAGATTTCAGCCGCTGTAGTTTCTCTGTGTATTTTGGCATTAGCTGGATTACGGAACTGTTGCAACATATACGCATGAGGTGTAGTTTCCACTATTTCCTGCGCCCTGCGAATTGCCCCGCTCATCCCCTCAATACCTGGTGTTAGTTCCAGTTCTGCCCCATAAGCCCGCAACATTGCCCTTCTTTCTGAACTCATGGTTTCAGGCATGGTCAAAATTAATTTATACCCCTTAGCAGCTGCTGTCATGGCTAAGGCAATACCTGTATTTCCCGATGTCGGTTCTACCAATACCGTCTTGCTAGGAGTGATTAAACCTGCCTGTTCCGCATCATTAATCATACTCACGCCAATTCGGTCTTTAACTGATGCAGATGGGTTCATGCTTTCCAGTTTCACCAAAATCTGCGCTACACAGCCTTCCTCTTGGGGAATGCGGTTCAACTGCACTAGGGGAGTCCGTCCAACCAGTTCTGTAATATTCCGAGCAATCCGCATAATAATTTTGATTCCTTTAAATGTAGTACATGAAATCTAACTGCCTCCGTGAATCTCGCTGTTCACAGAGGTCTTGAAGCGAATGTTTTTGTAAGACTGCGTTTGCCGCCTGACGTGCTTCCTGCCAGATTTCTTCCACAATCGCACTATCTACACTTTTGGGGTTGGTATCATCTTCACCCGGTTTGATATCCAACCCTTCTAAACATTCCAAAATATCAAAAACGCTAATTTTCCAAGGTTCTCGCGCCAACAGATAGCCACCTTTTGAACCACGTTGACTTTTAACTATACCTCCACGCCTCAAAGTAGCAAGTAGCTGTTCCAAATAGCGATCTGGTATATTTTGCTGGGCGGCTATTTGTCGAATTTGCATCGGTTCGCCGCTTTCGTAATGACTTGCCATTTCTAATAACGCCAGGATTGCGTATTCAGATTTACAGGATAGTTCCACAAGCTGCAATTTAAGAATAAAGGATAAAGGATAAACGATGAAGGATCATTCATAATTCATAATTCATACTTTTTCCAGTATACTCCGGTTTTCCACTGGGGTTTGTACTTTTTTTCTACCCAAAACAAAAAACCCGCCTCATGGCGGGTAAAAATAGATTTCAAGATTGTCAGCAGATGGTCAATGTTCTAGTCTAGAAGGTGAACGTTGTTCTGAGAGTACCAATAAAGGCATCTTCATTGCCGCTATTCTGTCCAGTAGCTGGCAACCAAATCACACCAGGAGTAACAGAGATGTTATCGGAAACGCGATACTTGTAGAAACCTTCAACTTGGTAGGGAATATCACCAGTGTTAGCACCACCATTATTGTTAAAGGAATAAGGTTGAGCGCCACCGAAAATACCCAATACGTTACCTTTCTTACCAAAGTCAGGTAACGCTACACCAACTCCATAACTCCAAGCTTCAAAGTCATCACCTGCACCGAAGCCAGTAACATCGTGGTATGAAACGAAACCACTGATAGAAAGTTTGTCGCTAGGTCTAAAGGCTGCGGAAAGACCGTAGGAATTGCTAGAAGAGGCGCTGCCTGCACTGAGATTATTAGCTAGTGATGTACCTACTACGGGAATGGAAGTTACACCATCACTAGCAAGAGTTGTAGCTGAGTCAAACAAACTACTACCTGCACCATGATAACCATGTACATAGGTAGCAGCTAAAGCAATGCGATTACCAACATTAAAGTTTAACTGACCTAAAGCCGCATAGTTGCCATCAAACAAACCAGCACCAGCAGCAGGGTTATTAGCCTCAGAAGCCAAGTAACCTAAAGTTAATGAACTTGGTTTGAGAATACCGCCACCTTGACCAAAGGGGACATTCAGTGCAATACCTGCACCACCACCAATACGATAGATGGGGTTTTCAGAACTAAAGGTACTTAAAGCACCGTTACCACCATCAGTTTTGTCAAAGAAGTAGGGGTTGTTCACAGCTGCGTAATGGCTGTGTTGACCACCAGTAGCTGCTATGTAGACCTGTGCTGGACCGATAGGAGCTTCATAGGTTAGTTTGTCTATCTCAACACCATTATTACCAGTGCTACCAACATCAAAGGTTTGGTTAGCTTCAGAGGAGGTTCCAAAACCTCTAGTATTACCCGCCGTCAAACGGGTATTTAACATATCTCTACCTGTGAAGCTGCTTTGCAGGTTCAAACGGACTCTATCTTGAAAAACGGTCTTACCCCCAGGATCGCCCTTAAAGGAATCAGTGACAGCAAAAATAGCTTCACCTTGCAATTTGGTGGTTGTAGAGAACTGATTAGCTTCCAACTCAGCAGTCCGTGCTTCTAAAGCATCTACACGACCGCGTAATGTTGCCAGTTCAGCAGAAAATTCTTCTTGTAACCGCTGTAAAGTTGCTAAGTCCTGTTTTGTCACCATGTCAGCTGTTGCTGTGGCGATCAATTCATTAACACGATCCAAACAGGCGTTTAAACCAGCGGCAAATTCATAACGGGTCAACGCCCGGTTGCCGCGATATGTACCATTGGGATAACCAGCAATACAGCCATATCTCTCAACCAAGGACTGCAAAGCTTGGAATGCCCAGTCGGTGGGTTGGACATCAGAAAACTGAGAAACTGATGTTACTTGAGACTGTGAATTTTGACCTTCGTTGCTGTAGCGTTTAACTTGATCTAACGTATCTGTTGCTTGGGCCAATATTTCAGGCTGTTGGGAAACTTCTGTTGCTGTTTGTGTTTCCAGTGTTGATACTTCAGTGGTGGTATTTGGAGCCGCTATCGCTGTTCCTGAAACTAACAACGCTGCTCCTAAAACTGCTGGGCTAACCACCAGAGACTTCCACAAGAGATTAGACATCTTTCTTTTACTCCTCACACCATATCTAAAGATAACTGTTTTTGTCGTACCTATTTCTCAGAAATGCGACATTTTGCTTTAACCTGTGTATGAGGCATAGCTGCCACTACTACAATTTTAGTTTTTACAAAGCTAATAACTGATTAACGAAACGTTAAACTTTTATGCAATTAACTTATGTAAAAACCTCTACATTATAGTTTGATATTATATAATATGTGAGACTAATAATCAAGATAAGTCCCGTTAATTAAATAATGGTCAGCAGCCCTGCCACCATATTGTGAATTAGGAACCAGTATTGACAACTCCCTACGGACAGAAGCCGGGATATTATTGAATAGTCTACAAGCGGATTTTCAATGGTGCTGACAAAGGCAACCTAGACGCTTGATAAAATAGCAATACGTGATGTATTGCCATTGCGCTTACTTGTAAATTTTTTGCGCTTTCCCAGTCCATCACCAGCCAGATGGGTACGTTTAACATCCAGGTATTATTTGCCCTTTTACTATTCCAAATGCCGATTATGCCTGTTGTCGGGATTGCTCCCTACGAGGATGGTTCAACACGTCGATGGTTGTTCTTGCTTGCTTTTTCTAACTCCGATTAGACCACTGTGGCTGAATCCACACAGTCGTTTGACTGGATTTAAAAATCCCTACGACTTATAACCCTATCTGAAGCCTGGGGCTTGCGTCTCGTTTTGTGGTCAATAATATATTTATGCTAATTCTCTGGCTTTAAATTTGCTATATCCCCATCTATTAGCTGCTTTTACTGTTATGAATGACAATAGATGGCAATATTTGTTTATGGATTGGGCGAAGTTTTACAATACATAAAAAACTATCCGCCCTAAATTAAATCAGATGATCTAACTTAGGGCGGTCTAGCGGGTCTTCAGGTTGCAACCAGACTGCCGGAAGGAACTCCGACTTTTAGCCTAGCTACTTGAGCTAACTTAGTATCTCAGGATGACTAAGGCTAACTTTTAGAGAACAGCCCCGGCGCACAGCCGGCTAACTGCAACCTGATGACCCATGCGTATACTACTTTCTATCATGGGCATCACCTCCTTATTGCCTAATCGGTCTTAGTTTCAAAAAGGCAGAGTGAAAAACTCTGGGTTTGTAACCTGAGATTACTATAGCACATAAAATGAGTTTGGCAATATTCACAGATAAAAAAACCCAGACAAATTGCCTGGGCTGGATTGAAAAGGATGAATGCTAAATGATTTGATTAATTCATCATCAAATTAGAGAGCGTTACCACGTGGTAATACTTCTTCAGGGAATACAAATTGTTCATGGGGTTGGTCTTGAGGAGCCATCCAAGCGCGGATACCCTCGTTCAGCAAAATGTTTTTGGTATAGAAAGTTTCAAACTCTGGGTCTTCTGCTGCCCTTAATTCTTGGGAAACGAAGTCATAAGCTCGCAGGTTTAATGCTAAACCCACGATACCGACAGAACTCATCCACAAGCCTGTGACTGGGACGAATAACATAA